>JBKPTM010000210.1:0-2359 GCA_046765935.1 Actinomycetota bacterium
GTGAAGTAGACGCGGGGGAACTCCTCATCGAGGCTGACCCCCACGTAGGGATACGACTTGTCGTCGCGGAGCCGGATGTTGAACCGCGGCCGGTAGCGCTTGATGAAGCTCTGCTCGGCGAGCAGCGCCTCGGGCTCGTTCCGGGTGACGAGGAACTCGATCGACTCGGTCCGGTCGATCAGCTCGGCGGTGCCACCCATCCCGGCGCCCCGCCCGCTCCCCTTGCCCGCGAAGTGCGATGCCACCCGCTTGCGGATCGAGTTCGCCTTGCCCACGTAGAGGGCGTCCCCAGCCTTGTCGCGGAAGACGTAGACGCCGGGAGCGTTCGGAAGCTCCCGTCGCTGCTCGGCCAACTTCTCGCTGCTCGCTGCCACAAATACAAGGGTAGGCTCCGCGGTCCCGCGCCTTAGGAGGCTCCGATGGCAGAAACCGCAGAGACCGAGGTTCCGATCCTGACAGCCGACCCGCCCGAGCTCGCGACACTCCAGATCGAGATCGACGGGGACATCGGCACGCTGACCCTCAACCGGCCGGACGCGCTCAACGCGATGAGCCCGGAGCTGATCGGCGAGCTGACCGTCGCCGCGGCCTGGCTGGCCGATCGCGCACCGATCCGAGCCCTGATCATCACCGGCGCCGGGCGCGCCTTCTGCTCGGGCGGCGACGTCAACTGGTTCAAGCGGGGCGTCACCGACGAGAGCGTCGACCTCCCCTCTGAGGTCCGGCGCGGTGCCGAGGCGCTCCACAACGCCATCGTCGACATCCGCCGGATCCCATATCCGGTGATCGCGGCGATCAACGGGCCGGCCGCGGGAGCCGGGATGTCACTGGCCCTGTCCGCCGACCTCCGGATCGCCTCCGATCAGGCATTCCTGGCGATCGCGTACGGACGGATCGGCGCCGCGCCCGACGGCGGCATGACCTACTTCCTGCCCCGTGTCGTCGGTCCCGCGAAGGCCCTCGAGCTCGCTCTCAACGACCCCAACCTCGATGCGAACGCGGCGCTCGAGGCCGGCCTGGTGAGCGAGGTGGTTCCCGCCGACCAGCTGCTCGCGCGGGCCCGCGAGAAGGCCGAGAAGCTCGCGGCGAAGGCCCCCTACTACGTGCGCATGGCGAAGCGGCTGCTGCACGAGAGCATCGAGAACTCGCTCAACGACCATCTCCAGCT
Organism: Actinomycetota bacterium; assembly: GCA_046765935.1. Lineage (GTDB taxonomy): Bacteria > Actinomycetota > Thermoleophilia > Solirubrobacterales > 70-9 > DASUPK01. Next base: position 1,169 of record JBKPTM010000210.1, read on the forward strand.
GGAGCGGCACGGGATCGCCGACAGCATGGCCACGGCGGACCTGAAGCGAGGCGTGACCGCCTTCTTCGGGGGCGAGACACCGGAGTTCCGGGGGGACTAGCGCAATCCACTCGCTTTAGAGGGCCGTAATAGAGTGGCCAATACCTGGCGACGAAGCGAAAGGTGGCCTCGATGAGACTTCATAAGACGGGTGGCGCCTGGCGGCGCACCCTCGCACTGACGGCCGTCGCGGCGCTCTCCGTGCTCGGCCTGGCGGCCTGCGGGGGCGGCGGCGACGACAACGAAACAACCGCAGCGGCGACGCCCGCGAACACGGCTACGACCGGGGGCGGCGGTGGTGGTGGCGGCGGCTCGACGATCAGCATCTCGACGCCCTCCGGCAGCGACCTGGCCTTCGACCAGAAGGACGTAACCGCCAAGGCCGGCAGCGACACGATCAGCTTCGACAACAAGCAGGCGCTCCAGCACGACGTCAAGGTCGAGGACTCGTCCGGCCAGGAGATCGGCGGAACGGACCTGGTCTCGTCCGGGACCGCGACCGCGACGGTCGACCTGCAGCCCGGGACCTACACCTTCTTCTGCTCGGTGCCCGGCCACAGGGAAGCGGGCATGGAGGGAACGCTGACCGTCAAGTAGCGAGGCGCTACTCGGGGAGGGCTCGGCCGACCGAGTCCGCGACGCAGGCCGGCTTGTCCGAGCCCTCCACCTCGACCGTGAAGCGCGTCACCACCTGCCACCAGCCGCCGCCGACCTCCTCCACCTCGGTGACCTCCGCGGTCGTCCGGATCCTGGAGCCGGCCGGCACCGGGGCCGGGAAGCGGACCTTGTTCCAGCCGTAGTTGACCCCGAGCACAAAGCCGCTGGAGTTGAGCAGCTCGAGCCGCATGCCGTCGATCATCGAGAGGGTGAGGTTGCCGTGGGCGACCGTGGTGCCGAATGGGCTCTCCGTCTTCGCCCTTTCCGTGTCGACGTGGATCCACTGATGGTCGCCGCTCAGGTCGGCGAAGGTGTTGATGTCCTCCTGAGTCACATCGCGCCATTCGCTCGGGCCGATCTGATTCCCGAGCAGGGCCTTGAGGCCCTCGATCCCTTCGACCTGAACCGTCGCCATGGCCTCACCCTACTGATCGGCCACCGGCTATGAATACGTTTCTGAGGGGCGTGATCGACACTCGCCGGGCGATCGCGGCG
>JBKPTM010000211.1:0-5375 GCA_046765935.1 Actinomycetota bacterium
TTGGCCGCCAGGTGGAGGACCACGTCCGCGCCCTCAAGGGCGCTGAGGGTGGGCTCACGCTCGCGGAGATCGTGCTCCGCCGAGCGGATCACGGTCACCTCGGCGCCGAGCTCCTCAAGAAGCGCGGTGGTCGGCTTGCCGAGGAAGCCGGCGCCGCCGGTGACCACCACGCGCTTGCCCGACCAGAAGCCGGGGTCTGGAGCTGCCGAGCCCATTCGCGGGGAAGGCTAACCGCGGACTCCCCGGCGCGCAAAGCGGTACCGCCTAGGACTGGGCCTTTCGCTCCGGCGCGGCCAGGCCGCCCGCCTTGAACGGCTCGAGCCTGGAGGCGATGTCGTAGTCGAACAGGTAGACGGTGAGATGACCCACGTGAATGGTCTTGACCGGCCGGCCCCATGACGACGGCGGCGGCGCGAGCGGCGGGATGAGGGACTGATCGCCGACGACGTAGAAGGTCCTGGCGCCGTCCTTCGGCGCGTACCAGGACTCCATGGTGTGGAGGTGGAAGGGGCAGTAGCCGATCGCCCCGCAGGGCTCGATGGGATAGGCCCGCAGCTTGAAATCGGACTCGAGCGTGATCGGCGCGGCGTCCCAGTAGCTCGCGTAGCCATGGTCGAGGCGATTCGACGTGGCGATGTGCTGGAGCTCGGCGACCTCCGCCGGGGTGGGCTGCAGGACGACGGCGGGTGTGTAGAGGCCGCGGTCGAGCTCGGCCCATCCGATCAGCGCCGAGGCGGCCGCGAGCATCGCCAGCCAGACGTGGGCTCGCCGCGCGTAGACGAGGGCCGCGAGCGTGAGCAGCGCGGGCCAGAGGGTGAAGACGTATCGGACCGAGCTCAGTCCGGCGGGCACCGTGGTGAAGACGAAGGCCCCTGAGACCAGGAGGATCGAGGCGCCCCAGTAGACCGCCAGCAGCCGAACACCGGCGGGCCTGGCGGCGTCGGTCAAGAAAGGCCGCGCCGCCCGGACGAGCGCCGCGACCAGGAAGACCGTGGCGCCGATGGCGGCGACCGCCGCCCCGATCCGGACGACGTCGAAGGCGTCGACGGGCGCTGGCGCGGTGTCGAACCAGCCGTGTCCGAAGAGCGCGATCTCCTTGAGCAGCAGCCACCCGTTCGACAGCGCGGTGCCCACCGAGGCAATGCCCCAGTCGGGGTCCGCGTAGACGATCTCGAAGTGCTCCGCCAGGCGCTCGAGGCCGAGGCCGCCGATCACGCCGATCACGCAGGCCCCGGCTGCGATCCCGGCGGCCTCCCGACCCAGCAGGCCGAGCCGCCACCCCACCGTCACGGCCGCCAGGAAAGGCAGCGCCGCGCCGAGGACGATGAGCAGGTCGCTGGCCGCCCCCGGAGCCAGGGTGATGGCCAGCGCGCCGGCCCACGTGGCGCGGGCGGGCCAGCCCCATCGCGGAATCGACGGCGTGGCGATCAGGAACGCCGCCAGCAGCACCGCGTGCGCGAGGGCCGGCAGTCGCTGGTCCGGCGAACCGAGCAGGTAGATGACGAGCGGAGCCGGCGCGGCCATCGCGAGTGCCACCAGGAAGCCGGTTCGCAGCGAGACCGTGCGCCAGACGGTCCAGCCGGTGAGCAGGACGGCGGCGCCGTAGACGAAGAAGGGCGCGGCCTTCCAGAACGAGATGTGGGACGGAAGCCAGCGCGTCAGATCGAGCGCGAACAGCGACTCGAGCCATGGGTAGTACCCGAGGACGAGGTGCCCCGAGCCCTTGTCCGGCAGCAGCTGGGCGAGCACCGGAGCCGATGCAATGTCCGAGTTCGCGTACATCAGCGCGGTGATGTCACGAATGCGGATTGCGCTCCAGACCAGGAAGACGCCGACGAAAACCGCCGCCGCCAAGGTGAGCGCGTCCTCCAGCGGAACCCCCCTGACGCGCCGCACGAGGCTCATCGGCGGAACACTAGACTCGCGCCGCCCGTGACCGCGCCGCCCGTGACCGAGCTCTCGATCCTGATGCCCGCCTACAACGAGGAGGCCACCATCGAGCGGGCGATTCAGCGCGTGCTCGCCGCCGACCTCGGGACGGACTCGTATGAGCTCCTGATCGTCGATGACGGCTCCACCGATCGGACGAGGGAGCTGCTCGGGAACGGAGACTGGCCCGAGCAGGTGCGAGTCACCTACGCGGCCGAGAACCGCGGCAAGGGCCAGGCGATCAGGACGGCGCTCGCCGAGGCGCGCGGCACCTACTCCGTCATCCTCGATGCCGACCTCGAGTACGACCCGAACGACCTCCGGGATCTGCTCGGGCCGGTGCGGAATCAGATAGCCGATGCGGCCTTCGGCACCCGGGCCTTTCGGGCCCACTCGGCGTACAGCTTCTGGTACGTGATGGGCAACCGGTTCCTGAGCATGGCCACCAATGTCATCTTCAACACCTGGATCACCGACGTCTACACGTGCTTCAAGCTGATGCCGACCGACCTGATGCGCTCCCTCTCGCTGCGGGAGGACGGCTTCACGATCGAGGCGGAGATCACCGGTCGCCTGCTCCGCGCGAGGGCGCGGATCTACGAGGTCCCGATCACGTACGTCGCCCGCCGACGCGAGGAGGGGAAGAAGATCCGAGCGAGCGACGGCATGCGCGGGTTGATGACGTTGCTCAGAATCCGGTTCAGTTGACGCCCTTGCGCGTCTGCGTCGATGCCCGTCTGGGTGCCGGGCAGTTCGGAGGCGTCGAGCAGTTGGTGATCGGGCTCGCGGCGGCCCTATCCAGGCTCGAGGACGGGGACGAGGAATACCTGTTCCTCGCTCATCCCGAGCACGACGACTGGATCCGCCCCTACCTCAGCGGTGCCTGCCGCCTGCTCCATTCGCATCGCGGCTACCTCAACAGGCGCTCGCGGGCGATCGTCCGTGCCCTGATCGAGCGCGTTCCCGGGGTGGGAGTCAGGTTCGCGGTTCGTCCGAGCGACGGGACGATCGAGGCGGCCGGCGTGGACGTCGTGCACTTTCCGATCCAGGACGCGTTCACCACCGACGTCCCGAGCATCTACCAGCCGCACGACCTTCAGCACCTCCACCTACCGGAGCTGTTCAGCGGCTGGGAGCGCGCGCGGCGCGAGACGATCTATCGCACCCACTGCGAGCGCGCCGCCGTGGTCGTTGCGATGACCTCCTGGGGGCGAAGGGACTTCGTGGACAGCTACGGACTTCCGCCGGAGAAGGTGAGGGTGGTCCCCGGTGGCTCCGTCCTCCACGAGTACCCGGCGCCCACCGAGGGCGACCTCGACCGGCTCCGGGAACGGCTGTCGCTCGCCGACGCCTTCCTGCTCTACCCGGCCCAGACCTGGCCGCACAAGAACCACGAGCTGCTGCTCGAGGCCCTCGCGCGCGTCAGGGATGAGACCGGCGGGACGTTGCCCCTGGTCTGCCCCGGCAAGCACACTCGCCACTACCGCCGCATCCGGGAGCTGGTCGCCGAGCTGGGCCTCGCCGAGAGCGTGTCGTTTCCCGGCTTCGTCAGCTCCCTCGAGCTCCGGGGCCTCTACGAGCTCGCGACCGGGCTCGTCTTCCCCAGTCGGTTCGAGGGCTGGGGATTGCCGGTCTGCGAGGCCTTCGACGCGGGCCTGCCGGTCGCGTCCTCGACCGCGACCGGGCTCCCGGACGTAGTGGGCGACGCCGGCCTGCTCTTCGACCCCGACGACGTCGCCGGGATCGCCGCGCAGCTGAATCGCCTCTGGACCGACCCCGACCTCAGGGACGATCTCCGCGAGCGCGGGAGGAAGCGAGCGGCCGAGTTCTCCTTCGATCACACGGCACGCCTCTTCCGCGCCCACTACCGGCAAGTCGGCCACCGGTCGCTGACGCAGGAAGACCGTATGCTTCTCGCGGGCCCGCCACCGGCCTAGCTTGCAGGCGTTTTTCAGCCGCCGTGGACAGCTCCTCCTCTCAAAACCGCGTCACCCTGGCGCTCCGGCGCGGCGTCGTTGCGATCCTGAGCGCGATCCGCCGGGTGCTGGCGAGCGTCTTCCAGGTCGTCTTCAACGATCGGCTCCGCGACATCAGCCAGAAGACCGACCGACTCGGCTCCGCCTCGGTCGAATCGGTCACACACCTCGGGAGCGAGGTGCGTGCCCTGGACCAGCGGCTCGCCAAGATCGAGGGGGAGCTCACCGCGCTTCGCGAGCTGCTCGAACGACGCGAGCACACCTCGGAATCCGCTGAGGATCCCGAGGAGATCCGGTCGGCCGGCGCCTAGGCGCTAACCGGACGGCTCCGAGGGAGGCCGCCGATCGCGGTGGCGGATGCGCGGCCGGATCGGCGCGGGGACGAAGTCGAGCGCGCGTCCACCCGCCCGCAGTGCGGCCGCCCGGGCGCGATGCCGCAGCGGGGTCCTGGGGGGTGGCGCCGGTGGGTCCCGGCGGAAGAAGTGGGAGGCCGCGGCGTCGGCGGCCTCGTCCGGCTCGATCGACTGCGGGTGCTCGAGCGGGAACTCGATCCCCTCCAGAGGCCGGGCGGCGATCCCGAGCGGATCCTCGATCGCGTTGGTCGCGTCCGCGCCGAAGCCCACGTTGCTGATCAGGTTTCGGTTCGGGTTGGCGGCGAGCCCATTCCGCGCCAACAGGGCGTAGGACCACTGGGCGTCCCAGTTCTCGATCTCGGGGCTGTTGTCCCAGACGTAGCGCCAGTGGGCGCGCTCGGATTCATCGGAGAACATCGACCGCAGGCGCGCGTCGCGCTCGCTCGGCTCGAGGTCGTGCCACTCGCGGAGGTCGACGTCGAAGTGCCGCCAGGCGCGACGCCAGGTGGCCCACCCCCAGATGTGGACGTAGCGCGAGAAGTGGTAGCTCGCGCTCCAGGCCGGTGGGTCGCGCAGCAGCTGGCTTCCGGCGACGTGCATCACCCTCTCCTCGTCCGCGTAGCGCTCGAGCAGCTCGTCGCAGAACCGGAAGAAGGTCTCGTGCGGCAGGCAGTCGTCCTCGAGCACGATCGCCCGGTCGACCTCTCCGAAGACCGCATCGAGGCCCGTCGGGATGCGGTGCTTGAGTCCGAGGTTCTCGTCGGCGTAGTCGCGGGTGACCTCGCACGGCCAATCGACCCCTTCGACCACGGCCCGCGCCCGCTCGCAGCCGACCCTCTCCTCGGCGTTCCCCGCCCGGGGTCCGTCGGCGATCAGGAAGAGGCGCTTGGGCCGGACCCGGCGGATCGCGTCGAGGAGAACCTTCGTGCGATCAGGTCGCCTGAAGATGACCAAGGCGACGGGGGTCTCGAGCTGCCCCTCGGCGGTCACTTCAGCCTGCCGGCGAGCCGCATCGCCGGACCGACCACTCGGTGGTGAAGCCACTCCCGCAGCCACCGGATCGAGAACCGAGTCGCCACCGGATAGTCGGTCAGCAGCAGGGCCTTGAAATCACGAC
>JBKPTM010000212.1:0-8324 GCA_046765935.1 Actinomycetota bacterium
TTCGGTGGGAGAGAAAGCGGACGTTGTCGTGGAAGTCGAGCGCCCCCCGCAGCAGCTTCTTCCGGGTGCGGTTGGGGAGCCGCCTCGTGTCGTATCCCTCGAGATGGAGGATGTCGAAGAGGTAGAAGTAGACCGCGACTCCGGTCCGGCGAGCGCGCTTCGGGTCCGCGATGTGCATGCGGCGCTGGAGGCGGGAGAAGCTCGTGATGTGGCCGCTGAAGGCGACGATCTCGCCGTCGACGATGAACTCAGGGGTCGGTTCGCCGTCCAGGGCGTCGACCAGCTCCGGGTAGGAGTTGTTGAGTGACTTGTCGTTGCGGGAGAGCAGTCGAACGCCCTTCGGCGTGCGGAAGGCGAGGCAGCGCACCCCGTCGAGCTTGCGCTCGTAGATCCAGTCGGGGTCGGAGAAGGGGCTGTCGTGGAGGACGGCCTTCATCGGCTCGATCCACTGGGGCTGGCGGCCCCGCCGCAGCTCGCGCCGCTCGTCGTCGCTGAGTACGTCGAGCGCCGAGCCCCGAGACCGTGGGCTCACCGGGCAGCGGGGGAGAGCTCGCGGGAGGTCGCCAGCTTCGCGCCGGCTTCCGTCATGTCCTCGAGAGCGCGCTCGCCGTCGCCCGGATTCACCTCAACGGCGCGGATCGCGTCGGTGACCACGGTCGTGTCGAAGCCCTCGCGGCAGGCGTCGATTGCCGAGGCTCTGACGCAGTAGTCCGTCGCAAGGCCGACCACCGCGACCTCGTCGACTCCCCGCTCGCGGAGCAGGTCGGCGAGCTTCGACTTCTCGAAGCCGGAGTAGCCCTCGTCCTCCCGCTCGACGCCCACGTCAACGATCTCGTCCACATCGACATCTCGCATCGCCGGATGGAGCTCGGCGCCGTGGGTGCCCTGCACGCAGTGCACGGGCCAAGGCCCGCCTTGGCTCTCGAACGACGCGTGGTCGGGCGGGTGCCAGTCGCGGGTCGCGAAGACGTGATCGAACTCGGTCGCCAGGCGTTTCACGGGCTCGGCGATCTCATCACCGCCCGGCACCTCGAGCGCCCCACCGGAGGTGAAGTCGTTCTGGAAGTCGATGATCAGCAGGGCCCTGGACATCGCCTCACGCCCAGGCTATCGGCTCTGTTTCCTGGTCAGCCTCCGTCTCCGTCCCTCGATCGGTGCTCAGGCCTCGGGCCGCGGCGGGGGGAACTGCGAGCGCACCATCCGATCCCACATCCGGTCGGTCATCACCCGGCGCATGCCCATCATCGCCCGCGCCGAGGTGGTGACCTTGTAGCGGGTGCTCGGGCGCCGGGCGGTCAATGCCTTGGAGATCTTCGCCGCGACGGCTTCGGGACCCGCGCCCAATCTCGCCATCGGGCCCCTGTAGGCGTTCGCGGTTACCCGGCCGACGTTCTCATTGAACTTGGCGTAGGGGCCGTGCTCCTCGACCTCCGCGATGCTCGCGTTCGCCGTCTCGCCGAACTCCGTGATGATCAGACCCGGCTCGATGACCACCACCTGGATGCCGAACTCGCTGACCTCGTAGCGGAGCGCGTCGGAGAGCGCCTCGACGGCGTGCTTGGTGGCGTGGTAGACGCCGCCGCCCGGGAAGGTGAGCTTGCCCCCCATAGAGCTCAGGTTCACGATCCGCCCCGAGCCCGCGCCCCGCATTCCGGGGAGCACGAGCTGGCACATGCGCATCAGCCCGAAGACGTTGGTCTCGAACTGCTTGCGCACGCTCGACATCGGGATCGTCTCGATCGCACCGCTCTGGCTGTACCCGGCGTTGTTCACCAAGGCGCCGATCGGGCCGTCCTTCTCGACCTCAGCGGCCGCCGCCTCCATCGAGCCCTCGTCGGTCACGTCGAGGGCGTGGGTCTTGCAGCCTCGCTTGGCGAGGTCCTCGATCGCCTCGAGCCGCCGCGCCGTGGCGTGCACGTTCCAGCCGTCCTCAGCAAGCCGCTCGGCCGTCGCTCGGCCGATCCCGGTCGAGCAGCCCGTGATCAGCACCGGCCGTGACTTCTCAATCCCCATGCGTGCCCTCCTCCTTGGCGGCCGCTTGTTGCAGCGATCTTATGCGGAACGCGTCTATACGCTCCACTTATGCGAGCCGTCACCTTCCAGGCCCCGGGCGAGGTGCAGGTCGACGAGGTACCGGAACCGGAGCTGCTGGCTTCGGACGACGCGATCGTCCGCGTGCAGGCGAGCGGCATCTGCGGATCGGACCTCCACATCTACCACGGGCGCGTGCAGATCGAGCCCGGCTTCGTGATCGGGCACGAGTTCGTCGGCGAGGTCGTGGCCGTCGGCGATGACGTGACGCGCGTGGCCACCGGCGATCGGGTGCTCGGCACATACGGGACGGCCTGCGGCGAGTGCTTCTACTGCCGGCGCGAGGAGTTCCACAAGTGCGACGAAGCTCGCGTCTTCGGGCACGGGAAGACGCTCGGCTCGCTCCAGGGCGCCCAGGCGGAGCTGCTGCTCGTGCCGCACGCGAACCTGACCCTGCGCAAGGTCCCCGAAGGTTTGTCCGACGACGTCGCCCTGTTCGCCGGCGACGTGATGGGCACGGCGTATCACGCCGTCGATTCGCGGCCGCTCGCCGAGGGAGAGACCGCAGCGATCCTCGGCATGGGGCCGGTCGGGCTCTGTGCGGTGCAGGCGGCCAAGGCGGCGGGCGCGTCCGAGGTGGTCGCGATTGACACCGTCGAGGACCGCCTGCGGATGGCCGAGTCATTCGGCGCGACGCCGGTGCACCTCACCGAGCAGGACCCGCGCGCCGAGGTCAAGAAGCTGACCGAGGGCCGCGGCGTCGACCTGGCGGTCGACGCGGTCGGGCATCCCGAGGCGCTCGATCTGGCGCTGCGGCTGGCGCGGAAGGCCGGGACCGTCTCGGTAACCGGCGTCTACGCGGAGCGGGCCGAGATGCACATGGGCGTCCTCTGGATCAAAGCGCTCACCCTGACGAGCGGCCACGCCAACGTGATCAAGCACGTCGATCCGGTGCTGGAGCTGCTCTCGGCGGGCGACCTCGATCCCGCCCCGCTGGTCACCCACCACATGAAGCTCGACGAGGCTCCCGACGCCTACCGCGTCTACGACAACAGGGAAGCCCTGAAGATCGTCCTCACCCCCTGAGCGGGGCGAGCATCTCCGCCGGCAAACTGCCGGCCGGAAAGTCGGACCCGAGCTCGGGCAGGAAACGTCTCGCGTGCTCCGCGGCCGGGTGCCCCTCGAAGGCCGGACTCAGGTCCTCGACCGTGAGGATCGCCCGAACCGAGGTGGCGATCTGGAGGTCCGCGGCGTTTGGCTGCTCGCCGCCGATGACGCCGTCGGCGATCAGCCCGTCGACGTGGCCGATCACGTCGGGCACCGCCGCGACCGCGTTCTGGATCTCCGCGTCGCTGTCGACCTTGTTCGCCATGTAGCGAGCCACCGGGGCATTGATCGCGGCGGCGAAGGATGGGAGCGGGATCTTCGCGTCGCGTGCGATCTGAACGCGGGCCCTCTGTTGGTGCGCGGCGAGCCAGCGGACCACCCGGCGCGGGACATCCTGGAGCGTCTCGTCGCCCCAGCGCTCGGCTTCCTCGACCGCCGCACGCTGCTCCGGATCCGTCGGGAAGAGGTGCGGCTCGGGCTTCAGGTCCTCCAGCGCCCTCGAGATCTCACGGGACTGCTGCAGCTTGCGGCCGTCGATCTTGATCGCGGGCACGGTCCCGCCGCGGAAGCCGCGGGTCCTGAGCAGGGCGGGATGGAGACCCGGGAGCAGCCAGACCACCTTGTGGTCAAGGCCCTTGTACTCGAGCATCAGCCGCACGCTGTGCGAGGGCGGCGACGGCGGTGTCCCATACAGCGTGATCGGCATGACTAAACGGGTTGCTCCTCCGCTTCGCGTCCGGAGCACCCTCGCATAAGCCTATTGTCCGGACGGTGACCGAGAGCCTCAGCGGCAGGCTGCTGATCGCCTCTCCCAGCATGCCGGACTACTTCCACCGGACGGTCATCCTGGTCGTCGAGCACGCCGACCAGGGCGCCTTCGGGCTTGTCCTCAACCGCCCGTCCGAGACGACCGTCGGGGAGGCCTCGCCGGAGCTCGCCGAGCTGATCGGGGATGACCACCTGATCCACGTCGGCGGTCCGGTGCAACCGAATGCCGTCACGGCGGTCGGGGACCACTCCGATCCGGCGGCCGCGACCAAGCTGATCGTCGGATCCGTCGGCATGGTCGATCTCGACGACCCGCCGGAGGTCAGCCGCCTACGGGTCTACGTCGGCTACGCAGGCTGGTCCGCGGGCCAGCTCGATGGTGAGCTGGAGCAGGAGGCCTGGATCGTCGAGGACGCGGACCCGGACGATCCGTTTCGCGACGGCGATCTCTGGTCCGAGGCGCTGGCGCGCAAGGGCGGCGAATTCGCGCTGCTGGCTCGGATGCCGCCCGATCCCTCGGTCAACTGAGGGGACTAGGGCGCTTCGTCGCTCGCCTCGTAGGCGACCTGGACGTGGTCGCGGGCCACGGCGACGAAGGGGCGCTGCTGCGGCGCCTCGCCGTTGCGGCCCGTCATCGTCGCGTCGACGAGCGGAATGAAGCGCACACCCTCCCGATTGAGCAGATCCGAGAGGCGGCTGTGGAAGCCCTCGGCGGGGAGCGTGACGTCACCCACGATGCGGTAGCGCTCGGTCTCGACCACGATGCGCTCCCGCCTGATCTCGGTGCTCATGGAGGAGCTATCGGGCCGATCGCCACCGACCTTGAGCACCGGGCCGATCGGGCTCAGTCGAGGAGTCCCGCAGCGCCCTTGATCGTCAGGTAGGCGGCCGCGATCCCGCAGATGGCGATCGCGATCTGGCGGGCGTGGGCGCCGAGCCAGTCGTGGAAGCGCTTGATGAGCGCCTCCGTTCGCTCCGGCGCGAGCCCGTAGGCGACCAGCGGGATCTCCGCCCAGGCGAACATGATCAGGTTGTAGACGAGCACCTGCAGGACGTCCGCGACCGTGCCCTGGTCGGCCGAGGCGATGTCCTTCAGCGCAACGAGATACAGCGCGCCGGGGAGGTTGAGCGCGATCCCCACCACGAAGGTGAGGACGAGCGACTGCCGCTGGAGCACACGATCGGACCATGGCTCCTTGCCGCTGTCGGCGCGCTCCGCCCGTTTGCGCTCGCGGCGCTCGGTGAAGCGGCGGTCGCGGCCGCTGAGCAGGGCGTAGAGCAGGACGAGCAGAAGCAATCCAACCGCGAGATCGACAGCCGGGTTGATCGTCCGGCCGCTCCCGCCGTTCAGCACGTGACCCGAGTTGAGCCCGGCGACGATGACCAGGCCGATCGTGAGGCTCGCGAGCATTCCCCCTGCGAGATAGGCGGCGAGCAGCCGCCTCGGGTTCGGCTGGGTGAGGATCAGGATCACCACGGCGAGCAGAGTCGGGTAGACGGCCGAGCCGAGAGCCAGAGGCAGCAGCTGGAGCACGCGCGCAGCCTAGTCCCGGATTCCGTGTGGTCGCCGGGCCGCCATCACTAGGGTCCCGGTGGATGGCCGCGTTGCAGGAGGTCCAGGTCTCCTCGTTCTCGCTGGAGCGCTTCAAGGCGCTGCTCGGCGAGCGCTACCGGCAGGTCGACGAGGCCATCGAAGAATCGCGCAAGCTGCTCCGCGGTCGGATCGTCTGGCACGTCAACTCGACTGCGCGTGGCGGCGGGGTGGCCGAGCTGCTCCAGTCGCTCTTGGCGTATGCGCGAGGCGCCGGCGTCGACGTGCGGTGGATGACGATCGCAGGGAACCCGGACTTCTTCCGCATCACCAAGCGGATCCACAACCGCCTGCACGAGTCGAAGGGGGACGGCGGGCCCCTCGGCCCGGCCGAGCGCGACGTATACGAGGCTGCCCTGGCGGAGGCGGCTGCCGAGCTCGTCGACCTCGTCCACCCGGACGACATCGTCTACATCCACGATCCGCAGCCGGCGGGCCTCGTGCCGCACGTGATCGCCGCCGACGTCAGGGTGATCTGGCGCTGCCACATCGGTGTCGACAGCCCGGGTGACCTCGCCCGCGAGGCGTGGGACTTCATGCGGCGCTACGTCACAGACGCCGACGCCTACGTCTTCTCGCGAGAGCGGTTCGTCTGGGAGGGACTGGACAAGGATCGTGTCTGGATCGTCCCGCCGTCGATCGACGCCTTCTCGCCCAAGAACCAGGACCTCGAGCGGAAGGCGGTGGAGGCGATCCTGGGAGTGATCGGCGTCGGCGCCGGAGGCGACCCGGCCGACGCCATGTTCCAGCGCTTCGACGGCAGCATGGCCCGTGTCGCTCGGCGGGCCGAGCTGGTCCAGGACGATCCGGTCCCGGCCGACGCGCCGATGGTCAGCCAGGTCTCCCGCTGGGACCGGCTCAAGGATCCGGTCGGCGTGCTGGACGCCTTCGCCGAGTACAACCGAGACAAGGAGGCCCACCTGCTCCTGGCGGGCCCGTCGGTCGCCGGGGTCTCGGACGACCCCGAGGGCGCCGAGGTCCTGGAGGCGGTCACCGCCCGCCGGCAGGAACTTACGCCGGGTCAGCGCTCGCGTGCCCACCTCGTCTCACTGCCGGTGGACGACGTCGAGGAGAACGCGGCGATGGTCAACGCGATCCAGCGCCGCTCCGACGTGATCGTGCAGAAGAGCCTCGCTGAGGGCTTCGGGCTTACCGTCGCCGAGGCGATGTGGAAGGCGCGGCCGATGGTCGCGAGCCGGGTCGGCGGGATCCAGGATCAGATCGAGGACGGAGTCTCAGGCGTCCTGATCGACGACCCCACCAACCTCGAGGCGGTGGCCCGCGCCGTGGACGGCCTCATCTCAGACCCAGCGCGGGCCGCGGAGGTGGGGAAGGCCGCGCGACAGCGGGTGATCGAGCACTTCCTGGGCACCCGCAGCCTCGTGCAGTACATGGACCTGCTCGAGAAGCTGCTCAGCTCTTAGGCGCGCTGTTCCTTCCAGCCGCGGAAAGCGGCGAGCAGCTCCTCCCGCGCACCCGGGTCGATGTCCTCCTCCCTCAGCCGCCCCGTCGCCTCGATCATCAGCCGCATCTGCTCGACATATGCGGTGCAGTGATCGCAGCCGGAGATGTGCGCGCGGAAGCGGCGCCGGTCCCGGCGCGAGAGGCTGCCGTCGAAATAGGCGGTGACCAGCTCGACGAGCTCCTGGCAGGCCATCTCCCTCGTGAACAGGCTCACGCCCGACTCCCCACGATCTCCGGGTTCAGGTACTCCTCGAGCGCGGACCGCACCTTCGAGCGGGCCCGGTGGAGCAGTACGCGCTGGTTGCCGTCGGTGATCCCGAGGACGTCCGAGACCTCCATCGGCTCCCAGCCGTCGACGTCGCGGAGCAGGATCACCTCGCGCTGTGCCTCGGGCAGCTCGTCGATCGCCATCTCGATCACGCCGAGCGTCTCCCTCTCGAGCAGCTTGTCCTCCGGCCAGCCCAAGGGCGGCGCAGCCCACGCTCCGGGGTGCGGCGAGTCGGGTCCGAAGAAGCGGTCAGGGTCTACTGAGGGTTCATCGGCCTCGGCGCTCGCGCCGGCGAGTGAGGAGAAGGGAACCATCCGGCCGTCGCGCTCCCCACGGGTCTTGGCGCGGTTGGTGAGGATCCGGAAGAGCCAGGTCTTGAGGCTCGATCGCTCCTCGAAGCGGTCGATCCCGTTGAGGACGGCGAGCCAGGTCTCCTGCACGACCTCCTCGGCGGTGGCCCGGTCCCGTACGTACATCTGGGCGACGCGCAGCATCGTGGCGCCGTAGTTGTCGATCAGCTCCGCGAAGGCGCTCTCGTCGCCGTCGCGAAGTCGCTGAACCAGTTCATGATCTTCGGTCATCCGGCGGCCCGCACGGTTACAGGTTTGACGGGTCGGCGACGGCTTAGATTCGGCAAAGGTCGCGGCGCCAGGCTCGGCTCATGGCTGGCGCTGGGGAAGGCGGCCCGCTACGCCTCGCGATCCTGATCGCATCCCTCGCTGGGCTGCTCGCGCTCGGAGTCAAGGGCGTCGGCGGGACGCAGGGTGCCTCGGCGAGCCGCCGGGCCGCCGCCCGCGATCACCCGGCCGGGAAGGTGGTCGCAGTCGCCGCGCGGCGGAGGCTTCCGTTGAGCGTGCGGCGGCAGCTCGGCTCGCCGCATCCGCCGGGCGTCGCGACGATCCGGACCTCTCGAGCGACGTACCTGCTCGGCGGCACACGACTCGGGCCGCGCGAGACCCGCGTGCCGGTCGCGTCGGTCCTCCGGACCGCGGCCCACGGCCCGCCGATCCGAGTCGCGAAGCTGCCGGTCGCCGTGAGGGACGCGGCGGGTGCGGCGGTGGGCGATCGGCTTTACGCCCTCGGCGGGCGGCTGTC
>JBKPTM010000213.1:0-11696 GCA_046765935.1 Actinomycetota bacterium
GGCGAGATCCGTGACTCCGCCTCCCTGGGTTTCGCCGGCGGAGCTCCATCCCGGCCCTTCGAGGATGGTCGGCGCGGGTGAGCCCGCGTCGACCCCCTTGCCCGGGAACCAGTGGGCGGCGATCTTGGTGCCGTCGAAGGAGGTGATCGTCACGTCCTTCGCGCTCGCGGAGGGCACGCAGGCCAGCGAGGCCGCGACCAGCGCGGCGACGGGCAGCCCCCCAAGGACTCGCCTCCTCATCGCGCGCGACAGTACCAGCGCGGTTGGGCCGCGGCGCCGGTTCGGGCGGCCCGAGGAAACGGCCCGCAGCCGCCATAATCGAGCGACCCAGGGCGGTTAGCTCAGTTGGGAGAGCGTCTGCCTTACAAGCAGAAGGTCGCTGGTTCGAGCCCGGCACCGCCCATTTCGGATTGCGTCTTCCTCCTCCGGGTATACGTCCGGGAGCCAAGGCAGGGACGGAAGGAGGAAAGCTCATGTTGTGGCTCATCGCAGGCATCGTCCTGTTGGTCATCGCGATTGCAGGCGGGGCGATCATTCACCCCGTGCTGTTTGCGCTCGCGATAGTCGCGCTCGTGATCTTCTTCATGGGACGCGGCACAAGGACCGTCTGAGGGCGACGGCGCCTCGCTGACCGAGCCGGTTCGTTGCTGCTTGCTAGCGGCGGCAGCGGGCCAGGGCGTGCGCGTAGAAGCGCATGTAGTCGCCCCAGTGGCTCCGCCAGTAATCCCCGCCGTGCCCGCCGGGCCAGATGTGGAAGCTGACATCGGCCCCGGCGGCGCGCAGCGCCCCCGCGAACTCGTCGAGCCCCGTGTGCCGAAATGGGTCCTGATCCCCGGCATCGATCCAGATCGGGACCCCGAGGTACGGGGCCGGCGACGCGGTGGCCGTCTCGAGCACGTCATGTCGCTCGAAGTCGGCCTCGTCGTCGAACGCCCCGGGCGCTGTCTCGGAGCCGAAGTGCCAGATGGCCGGTGAGTGGGCCCCGACGGCGCAGAAGCGGCCCGGATTGAGGCGCGCGATGTCGAGCGAGCCAAATCCGCCCATGGAGATGCCCCCGATCGCCACACGATGCGGGTCGGCGTGGAAGCGGTGCGCCACCGTGGGGATCACCTCGTCGACGACGTAGGTCTCCCAGTCGCCGTCGGAGCGGTTGTGCCAGTAGGAGTGGTCATCGCCGCTGGGGAAGGCGACGATCGGCGCGCGCTTCCCCTGGCCCGCCAGGGCGTCGAAGAACTGATCACTCGGCCGCGGCAGATCGCCTCCGCCGCGCCCGTGCAGGAAGAGGAGCAGCGGTCGCGGGTGGGAGGAGTCGGCCCCGGCCGGCACGACGACCTGGGTCTGGATGTCCCGGCCGAGGGCCTTGCTGTCGATCGTGATCTTCTCCAGGCCCGCGCCGTGCCGAGCCCGCTCGTCGGCGGGCCCGACGTAGAGCTCGAGCCCGACCACGATCAGGGCCGCCAGGACCAGCAGTGCCAGGATCCTCCGGGCGCGGACGCTGGAGGGACGTCTCGGGCGCCCGGAACTCAGTGGCTGGGAGCGCCAGCCGGCGGGGTGCCGGGCGGAGGCTTGGGTCCCCACGAGTCGCGGCCGTCACCCGTGATCGGGATCCGGGGCCCGCCCATCACGCCGCTGTCGATCGCGGTGTCTGCGAGCGCCTTCACGCGAGCGAAGATCTCACGGACGTCGCTCTGCACCTTCTTCTGCCCGTAGCCGTGCAGGTCGGAGGTGAATCCGTGGATCTCGCCGATCCCGGCGGACTTCGCCAGGAAGAGCGCGCGGTCCATGTGGAAGCCCTGGGTCACGACGGTCGCCGACTGCACGCCGAAGATCCGCTTTGCCCTGACCATCGTGGCGCGTGTGTTGAAGCCCGCGTGGTCGGTGAAGATGACGCGGCCCGGAACGCCTGCCCTCTGCAGCGCTTCCCGCATGACGTCCGGCTCGTCGTAGCGCCAGGACCCGTGGTCTCCCGAAACCAGGATCCGGTCGACCTTGCCGGCGTTCCAGAGCTCGACGGCACGCTCGACCCGGTCCGCGAGCATGGAGCTCATCGTGCCGTTGGGATTGACCTGCGCTCCCGGCACGATCGCCGCCTGGGCGTGGGGCAGCTTCGAGATGTCGCTGGTCGCCTCGCCCCGGGTGGTGAAGACGATGTAGGCGTTGGCGCCGATCACAACGAGTACGAGCGCGCCGAAGGCGGCCGCGAGCGCACGGAGCGCGTTGACGAAGTTCAGCGCCGGGGGCAGGCTGGGCAGCGGGAGTCGGGCCAGCACGGCGCTGACCGTAGCGGATCGAGCGGCCACGGCCGGCAGCAGCCGGTCGCGCCTAGTCGGAGGTTCCGGGCTCCTCGCTCCGGGTGTGCTGCGGCATCAGCGCGCCGGTTGAGCGCGGCCGGTCCCGCGCGATCAGCCTGCGCGCCTCCGAGCGGCTCGACTCCGGCACGAGCGTCCGCCGCAGGTCGTGGGCGTCGAAGATCTCATCGAGGTCCTCCCGGGTCAGAGTCTCTCGCTCGAGCGCGTTGCTGGCGAGGTCATCGAGGCAGCGGCGGTTGAGCTGCATCAGCTGACGTGACCTCGCGTAGGCGAGGTGGGCGAGCTCCTGCGCGCTCTCGTCGACCTCCCGGCGCGTCCGGTCCGAGAGGGCGTAGTCGCTGGTGGGCTGGGCGAGGGGAGCGCTGTCGGGCGGCCCCTGCGAGATCGTCATCCCGAACTCGGTGACCATCTGCACGCAGATCTTCTGGACCCGCGCCAGGTCGTCGGCGGCGCCCGAGTAGGCCTCGTCGAAGACCTCCTCCTCGGCGGCGCGGCCGCCCAGCAGGATCACGATCTCGTCCATCAGCTGCTTGCGAGAGCGTAGGTAGCGGTCCTCGGTCGGCGAATGCCCGACGAAGCCGAGCGCGGGGCCGCGCGGGACGATGCTGAGGATCTCGGGCGGGTCGAGGCCGCAGAGCCGGCGGCAGAGCGCGTGTCCCGCCTCGTGGTAGGCGACGATCCTGCGCTCGCCCTCGGTGAGACGGCGCGACTGCTGGGAGCCAACCGACTGGCGCAGCAGCGCCTCGTCGAGGTCCTCGCGCGCGATCGACATCCGCCCGGCGCGGCCGGCGATGATCGCGGCCTCGTTCAGCGCGTTGGCGAGCTGGGCGCCGGTCAGGCCGGTCGTCTTGCGCGCCACATCCGTCAGGTCGACGGTGTCGGAGAGCGTCTTGTCGCGAGCGTGGGAGCGGAGGATCGCCTCGCGGCCGTCGCGGTCGGGCGGCGCGACCAGCACCTGCCGGTCGAAGCGGCCGGGTCTCAGCAGCGCCTTGTCGAGCTTGTCGATCTGGTTCGACGCGGCGAGGACGATCACCGTGCCGGGGTCGCGCTCGAAGCCGTCGAGCTCGACGAGCAGCTGGTTCAGGGCCTGCTCCCGCTCGGAGGTTCCTCCGTCACCGGCGCCGGATCCGCGGTGGCCTCCGACGGCGTCGAGCTCGTCGATGAAGACGACAGCCCGGCCGGAGCGGCGCGCCTCCTTGAACAGGCGCCGGATCCTGGCGGCGCCACGGCCGACGAACATCTCGACGAAGCTGGATCCCGAGGCGGCGAAGAAATCGACGCCGGCGTGCGAGGCGACCGCGCGAGCCAGCATCGTCTTGCCGGTGCCCGGCGGCCCGTAGAGCAGCACGCCGCGCGGGGCGCGCGCGCCGAGCGCCTCGAAGCGCTTCGGGTCCTTGAGCCACTCTGCGACGTCAACGAGCTCCTCCTTCGCGGCATCGACCCCCTGGACGTCATCCCAGCGGACGGTGCCGGTGGAGCTGGCCTTGACCGACTCCGGGCGGGTGGTGCCCATCGTCGAGCGGAGCAGGATGATGAAGACCGTCAGGATCCCCGCCGAGAAGGCAACGCCGAAGACCGGATACCACTCGAAGAAGAAGTCTGTGATGGATGCAGGCAGGGGCATAGTGCGCGCGTGAGCTAGTTATCGGCACGCACGGCCCGTGCCTGGACCCCCCTTTTTAGGTGACGCTAGCGGCGAGCGCTAGGCCTGGCCGTAGAGCATCACCTTGCTGGTGTCGTCCGGATCGGCCTTGATCTGGAACTTTCCGCCCGGCTGGTACGCGTTCACCGCGTCGGCGGTCAGGTACTGGTGGACGGTCGTGTCGTAGCTCTGGCCGTTCTCGAGCTCGACGCTGACCGCGATGTCGTACGCCTTGTTGACGGGGTCTGAGCCCTCGCCCGACTCGGTGATCGAGTTGATCGTGGCGACACCCGGCAGCCCGTTCTGGTTCAGCTTCATCGCCAGGTTCGCGTACTCCATGTCACCGGCCGACGGGCTCATCTGACCGGCTCCCCCTTGCTGCGCAGCCTGCTGCGCCATCTCCTGCGCCTTCTTGATGTTGTCCATCAGACCCATCTGTTTCTCCCCTCCTCGAGTGTGGACACGGGACTCTAACCGGCCCCTCTTCGGATAGGTTGGCTCTGACCAAGCGGGGAAGGAGGAGGCGTGGACGCAAGTCAGTTGAAGCGGATACCGCTCTTCGCGGAGGCGTCCGACGAGGAGCTGGCGAAGGTAGCCGCCTTCGCGCAGGCCAAGGAGATCCCCCAGGGGGAGGTTGTGGTCGAGGAGGGCGGCTTCTCGCGCGAGCTGCTCGCGATCGAGGACGGAACCGCCGAGGTGACCCGCGACGGCGAGCACGTCGCCGATCTCGGGCAGGGCGACGTCTTCGGAGAGGCCGGGATGGTGGACGATCAGATGCGGAGCGCCACCGTCACCGCCACCTCGCGGCTCAAGCTGATCAGCCTCGGGCACTTCGAGGTGCAGCGCCTGAAGAAGGACGCCCCCGATGTCTACGGACGGATCGAGGAGCTGATCGAGAAGCGGCGATAGGCAACGGTCCGACGGCGTCGCCCGGACTACGCGATCGTCGTGCGCAGCTCGCCGAGCGTCGGTGAGCTGATTAGGATCTGGTCGCCGCCCTCGAGCCAGACCCGCGGCTGACGCAGGCTGCCCACCCCAGCGGGAGTCCCGGTCGAGATGATGTCTCCCGGCTCCAGGGTCATCCATCGCGAGAGCCGAGCGACGAGCTCCGCCACCGAGAAGATCAGGTCCGACGTCGAGGCCTCCTGCCTGCGCTCCCCGTTCAGGTCGAGCGTGAACGAGATCTCGTCGGGCGGGCCCGCCTCATCCGGGCTGACCAGCGCCGGCCCGCAGGGCGCCGAGCCGTCGAAGACCTTGCCGGGCATCCACTGCGGCGTGGCGAATTGGAGGTCGCGGGCCGAGAGGTCGTTGAAGAGCATGTAGCCGGCGACCGCGTCGAGGGCCTCGGCCGGATCGACCTCCTTGCAGCGGCGGCCGATCACGAAGGCCACCTCCGCCTCGTAGTCGACCTTCTCACTCGACGCCGGCAGGGTCACGGTCGCGTCAGCCGGCGCGAGCGCGTTGCGGAACTTGGCGAAGAAGGTCGGCTGATCGGGCGGCTCGGTCCCTTGCTCCTCGGCGTGGGAGCGGTAGTTGAGGCCGATGCAGATGACCTTGTCCGGGTCCGGCACGGGCGGCAGGAGCCGCACCACGCTCGCCGGATCGACGTCCGACTCGACCTTCGTCAGCTCGGCGAGCTCACCGAGGCGGTCCTCCTCGATCAACCGCCGCGCGCCGGTCGGGCGCTCCCCCAGCAGGGCGCCGGCGTCGAGGACGCCCTCGACCGCCTGCACCCCGGCGCAGACCCCGTGCTCGCTCTGGTAGCTCACCAGTCGCATCCGTGCCCACCCTAATCCGTCGACTGCCCGCGGCGGCATCCGGCGGAGGCGTTCGTTAGGTTCCCCCGCTGGCAAGAGGGGGGTGATCCCCAGACCCGAGCAGCGGAGGCTTGAATGGCAGAAGGGACCGTGAAGTGGTTCAGCAACGAAAAGGGATACGGCTTCATCACGCCGGATGACGGCAGCAAGGACCTGTTCGTCCACTTCTCGAACATCGGAGGTGACGGCTACCGGTCGCTGAACGATGGCGCGCGGGTCAGCTACGAGGCCGAGGAGGGCCCGAAGGGCCCGGTGGCGACGAACGTCACCGAGCTGAGCGGCTAGCCTGCGTACCTGCGGCGGCCGCGCCGTCGCACGCCCTCGGGGGCGTAGCTCAGTTGGTTAGAGCGCCGGCCTGTCACGCCGGAGGCCGCGGGTTCGAGTCCCGTCGCTCCCGTTCTCTCCAGTGCGCCGCTACGAGCCGAACGGCGAGCCGGCGATGAAGAAGAACCAGAACTCGAAGGCCAGGATGCCGACGATCACGGATGCGGCGACCACCTTCTCGGGCGCGCTCATGCCGAACCTCGTACGGATGTCCTGAACGCGGTCTCCGCGCTTGGCGCGATGCCAGGGTGACGTCTGGGTGGCGAACCTCGGGCGGCCCGTGATGCGGTCATAGGTCGCACTCAACCAGGTGAGCGCCAGCCCCATCAGGAACTCCAGTACCGCCAAGAGGACGAGGACCGTCACCACCCCACGCAGGCTCAGGACCTTCCCGCTCTGGGCGTGGGAGCCGACCCAGACGGCCAGCAGCGGGGCGCCCGTCCAGGTGTTGATGGCCACCAGGGCTGTAGCGATCACCAGCGCGAGCCGCTTGGCGGCGGCATGCGGCGGTGGCTCGCGGTGGATCTCGGGAGTGGGACGACCCTCTCGGGCCGCAGCGATGGGATCGAATTCGGGCTCCATGGCGATGCCCCGGAGGTCGAGCTCGAGCGCGTCCACGCCACCCGGGATCCCGTCTGCCATCGCGTCGATCTGCTCCAGGGTGATACCGCCGGTGTGGACGGTGACCACGTTCGTCTCACCGGTCTTGTGCGCCTGCAATGCCTCGACGCAATCGCTCACCGCGACGGCGGTCTTGGTCGCCGCGATCCGCTTGGCGGCGAGGTTCAGCCCAAAGACTGCCTCCGACCGCCGATAGAGGCCGGCGTCCGGCGAGACCAGCCACATGGGCCACGATGGCCCCAGGTGGGTGCCGAGCCCCGCGAAGCCGATCGTGCCGCCGCCGCGGTTGCGGATCGGAAACATGATTCGCGAGTGGAAGTGCGCGTGGATTCGTCCCCGGCCCGAGACCCTCGCCAACCCGGACTCGACCACCTCCTCGGTGGAGTAACCGAGCTCCCGCAGATGGTCGAGCAGCTCCTGAGGCCCAACGGGCGCGTAGCCGACCCCGAAGTCACGCAGGACCTTCTCGTCCAGACCCTTGCCGGCCAGTACCTGACGGGCGGTGTCGGCGGCGGGGGAGTCCCACAGATGTGACTCGAAGAACTCAGCGGCGTCATCGAGAAGCGCCGCGAGGCGCTCGTCCGTGACCTCCCTGGCCCGAGTTTCCTGCGCTGCTTCGATGGCGGAATGCTCGCAGACCGCCATTAAGGCGGCGTGAGGCCCCTTGCCGGCAGCGCCGAGCCTCGCGCTTCGAGATGCTTAGGGGAGCGTGACCGCGGACTACGAGATCATGGCGCCGGAGGGCATGGAGGAGCTCCCCAGTGAGTTCCAGCCGAAGAGCCTGCGCCGCCGCGCCCTCCAGGCCCTCCTCGCGGGCACGATCCTGACGGCGATCATCCTCTTCGCGCCGGGCCTCGGCGAGGTGCGGGACCACCTCGCCGACGCGAGCCCAGGCTGGCTCTTGGTCGCGGCGCTCATGGAGGCGCTCTCCTTCTTGTCCTACGTGATCATGTTCGGACCGATCTTCTGCACTGGCCTCGGTTGGCGGCGGGCCTGGGAGATCGGCGGCTCGGAGCTCGCGATGGGCTCGCTCGTGCCGGCGAGCGGCGCCGGGGGCCTCGCACTGGGAGCCTGGGTTCTCTACCGGGGCGGGATGGGCGGAGATCGCATCGCCCGTCGCTCCGTCGCCTTCTTCCTGATCAAGAGCGGGGTCAACTTCCTCGCGGTCGCGCTGATCGGGACCGCGCTCGCCGTCGGACTTGTCGGGCCGGATCTCTCGCTCTGGCTGACCGCGCTGCCGGCGGCGCTGGCTGTGCTCTCGATCGTGGTCGTCGTGTCACTTCCGCGCCTGGGCTCAGGTCCTCGACCATTTCCCGGCCCGGATGCCTCCCGAGCGGAGCGCTGGCTCAGCGCTACCCGGCGAGCCGTGGTCCGCGGGATCACGGAGGCGAGGGGCATCCTGCGCTCCCGTGACCGCCGGGTCCTCGCAGGATCGTTCGGCTACTGGTTCTTCGACAACGCCGTCCTCTGGGCGACCTTCCACGCGTTCGGGATGTCGCCGCCGATCACCGTGATCCTGATGGGCTACCTGATCGGCCAGCTCGGAGGCCTGATTCCGATTCCGGGCGGCGTCGGCGGGATCGACCTCGGGCTGATCGGCGTCCTGGTCGCCTACGGGACGCCCGCGGCGGGAACCACGGCCGCGGTTTTCGCCTACCACGTGATCCTCTTCTGGCTGCCGCTCGTCATCGGCGGCGTTTCGTTCGCGCAGCTCCTGCGCAACATGCCGAGTCGCGGCGAGTTCGCCAGCTGCAAGCCGGCGATCGCGGCGCAATCGGCCGGCTGAGCATCCCACCCCGCCTTTCCTAGCCCCGATCCGATAGCCATTGCGAATGCACTCGCGCCGGTTGCGGCTGCTGCTGCCCATCCTCATCGTGCTCTCCGCTGGTGTTGCTTCGCCTGCGTGGGCCAATGTCAGCGGCTACGCGCCCATCAGCGGCGAGCAGTGCGACAGCGCGGGGTACAGCCCGGCTGACCAGCCGCCGTTCGGGGGCGAGATCGCGGCGCTCTCCAGGCCCCTCCCGCCCAGCACCCGACCTGCCGGTTTCCGCCTCACAGCGGGACAGGCGACGGCGATCGCCACCGAGAGCCTGACGCCGGGCGGGAGTGTCCGTCGCTTCGAAGCGCGCACACGCACCGGACCCGGGCCGGTCCGGCAATGGCAGGTGGATTACTTCGATCCCAGCGGCCGAGATGTCGGCCAGGTGGTGATCGACGATGCGGGTCTCTGCCCCGTCGAGACCTGGACCGGCACCCAGGTCGACACCAAATTGGCCCGTGGCTACCAGGGGGCGGTCGCAGGCAAGGTGAACAAGTGGTGGATCTGGCTGCCGCTCTGCGTGCTCTTCCTCGCGCCCTTCGTCGATCCGCGCCGGCCTCTCCGGCTGATCCACCTCGACCTCCTGGCGCTGCTCGGCTTCAGCGCGTCGCTGTTCTTCTTCAACAAGGCGAAGATCGAGCTGTCAGTCGGGCTGGTCTATCCGGTGCTGGCCTACGTGTTCCTGCGCATGCTCTGGGCGGGGTTCAGCCCGACGGAGCGTCGCGACAAGCTGCTGCCCGTCGCGCCCCGCGGCCTGCTGGTCGCCGGGATCGTCGCCCTGGTCGCCTTTCACACGGCCTACATCGCAACTGAGGGCAAGGTGATCGACGTCGGACTGGCGGGCGTGATCGGCGCGGATCGCCTGACGCATGGCGAGGATGTCTACGGGGAGGGGGCGTCATCGGGAATGCCGATTCGCGGCGATGTCTACGGCCCCGTCAACTACATCGCCTACGTGCCGTTCGAGCTGGCCTTCCCCTGGAGCGGCCACTGGGACGACGTGTCCGCCGCCAGGGCGGCGGCGCTGGGCTTCGAGCTGCTCACCGCGCTCGCCCTGTTCGGTCTTGGACGACGGGTGCGCGCGGGCCCGGAGGGGATGACGCTCGGCATCGCGCTGGCATATGCCTGGCTCGCCTACCCGTTCACGATGTACACGCTCGGCTCGAGCTTCAACGACGGGCTGGTGGCGTTCCTGGTCGTCTGCTGCCTGCTGGTCGTGACCTCGGCGCCCGCCCGCGGCGCCTTCTCGGCGCTGGCGGGGCTGACCAAGTTCGGCCCGCTGATCCTCGCCCCGCTGTTCGCCGCGGGCCACGGGGACCGACGCGCCCGCCCGCTGGTCCTCTTCGGGCTCGGCTTCCTGGTGACCGCCGCCGTGGTGACGCTCCCGTTGCTCCCGGACGGCGGCTTTCGCGAGCTCTACGACCGCTCGCTCGGCTACCAGGCCTCCCGCGGGTCGCCGTTCAGCGTCTGGGGTCAGGCGCCGTCGCTGCATGCGCTGCAGACGGTCACGAAGGTGGCCGCCGTGGCGCTCGCGGGCGCCCTCTTTTTCGTCCCGAGTACGCGGACCACCATCCAGCTGGCCGCGCTGGCGGCGGCACTCCTGATCGCGGTCCAGGTGACCGCCAACCACTGGTTCTATCCGTACACGGTCTGGTTCGCGCCCCTGGTCCTGGTTGCGGTCTTCGCCCAGCGACGCGGCCCGGAGCCGGCGATCAAGAGGGGCCACAAGGCGACCGCCAGGCACGTGTGAATCGTTCGATCCCCGCCGGTCGCGCCTGAGTTCGACAGCCGGTCGATCGGCTCCCGGCGATCTTTCGACATCGGGCCAATCACCCCGGGACTCGGCGCGCGGACAATTTCCCTGCATGCAGGCGATGAGACAGGTGGTTGCGTTCGGTGGCGGGGGCTTCTCTCAGGAGTCCGGCAACCCGCTGCTCGACGACTACGTCCTGGGGCTCACCGGGACGGCCAGCCCGCGCGTCTGCTTCCTGCCGACGGCGAGCGGCGACGCGGACCACTACCTCGTGCGCTTCTACAACGCCTTCCGCGATCGGGCCCGCCCTTCGCACGTCAGCCTCTTCCGCCGGGAGCGGGGCGTCTCCGACATCCGCTCTCACCTGCTCGCCCAGGACCTGATCTACGTCGGCGGCGGCAGCCTCGTCTCGCTGCTCGGCGTCTGGCGGGCCCACGGCATTGACTCGATGCTGCGCGAGGCCTACGAGGCCGGGGTGATCCTCTGCGGCCTCAGCGCGGGCTCGCTCTGCTGGTTCGCCGAGGCGGTGAGCGGGTACCACGGCGAGGTCAACCGGGTGCCCGCGCTCGGCTTCCTGCGACACTCAAACGCGGTGCACTACGGGGACGACGACCGGCGCGGAGCGTTCCATCGCCACCTCTTGGACGGCATGCCGGCCGGCTACGCCGCGGAGGATGGGGCGGCCTTGCGCTTCGTCGGGGACGAGCTCGTCGAGGTCGTCGCCTCCCGCCCGAAGGCCCGGGCGTACAAGCTGGAGCGGCGAGGGAGTCAGATCCTCGAGACGAGGCTGGCCACGCGGTACCTGGGTGCCGAGGCTCCCGCGACGGTGATCCCGCTGGTTCGCCGGGCAGCGGCTTAGGGCACTTATGACGAGGATCCGCCGCCGCATCCTCGCCCTGGGCGGTCACGACTTCGACCGCCGCGTCGGCAACGACGCGATCTGCGACCTGATCGTCGAGCTCGCGGACTCACCAAGGCCGCGGATCTGCCTGCTGCCGACCGCGAGCGGCGACCCCGAGGATCAGATCGCGCGCTTCCGGCGCTCCTTCGCCGAGCGCGACTGCATCCCCGGGGTGATCTCGCTCTTCCGGCTCGGGGAGAGCCCGGTCGACCTGCGCGAGGAGCTGCTCGCCCAGGACGTGATCTACGCGGGCGGCGGGAGCATGCTGAACCTGGTCGCGATCTGGCGCGCCCACGGACTCGACGAGATCCTGCGGGAGTGCTGGCGCGAGGGGATCCTGATCTGCGGGCAGAGCGCCGGCGCGATGATCTGGTTCGAGGGAGGCATCACGAGCTCGCAGGGGGAGCCGGCGGTCGCCGCCGGGCTCGGCCTGTTGCCCGGTAGCGCGTGCGTCCACTACCTGACCGAACCGGTGCGCCGCCGCCGCTTCCTGCGCGCGATCGCCACCGG
>JBKPTM010000214.1:0-4110 GCA_046765935.1 Actinomycetota bacterium
GCGCGAGCTGCTCGAGCAGAGCCGCGCGGAGCTCGAGGCCGGCATCCGGCGGGAGCTCGAGGGCGAGATGGCGGAGCGGATCGCGCAGATCAAGTCGGAGGCCGACACCCGAGCCAGCAACGAGATCGCGGCGGCACGCGAGGCAGCCGAGGCCCGCTACGAGTCCGAGCTCCGCTCGCACCAGGAATCGCTGCAGAGGGAGCGCGAGGCCGCGGCCGAAGCGGCCGAGGCGGCTCAGCGGCGCCTCGACGAGATCACGAAGCAGATCGAGGATGCCGGAGCCCGCGTCGAGAGCGCCGAGACGAAGCTGGCGGAGGAGCGCACGCGCCTGCAGCGGGAGGCCGAGGAGCGCATCGACATCGAGATGCGCCGGCTGCAGGCCGAGTCTGATGTGCGAATCCAGGAGGCTCTGGCCAAGGTCGAGGCCGACACCAGGTCACGTGCGAGCGAGGAGGCCGAGCGCGAGCTCGCCCAGCTGCGGGAGGAGATCGACAGGCTGCGGGGTGCTGAGGTGACCGCCCGCGAGGACGCCGCCGAGTGGCTGCGAAGCCGCACGAGGGAACTCGAGCGCCAGGCCGAGGAGGCCGCCAAGGAGCAGGTCAATGCGGTCCGCCGCGAGACGAAGGAGCAGATCAGCGCGGCCCGCCGCGAGGGGAAGCAGGAGGCCGAGCGCTCCTTCGCGGAGCGCGAGACCAAGCTCGCCGCCGAGCTCGAGGAGGCCGGCCGAGCGCTCCGCGCCGCCGAGGGCCGGGTCCGGGAGGCAGAGGAGCGAGCCGAGGCCGCCGAGCGCAAGATCGGCGAGGCGACGGACGAGGACCTGAGGCGCTCCGAGGAGGAGCGCGAGGGGAGACTGAGCGAGCTCGAGCAGCGCATCCAGTCGGTGATCCAGCGGACGAGCAGCGCGCAGGCCCACGCCGCGTCCGTCGGGATCGACTTGCCCGAGAGAAGCGCGGAGGTCGCGAGCCCCGAGGAACCCGTCGCGCCCGCTGAGCCGGAGGCGCCCGAGGAGCTGGAGGAGGTCGACGACTTCGAGATCGAGGAGATCCCCCCGCCCGGCCAGGAAGCAGAGCCCGAGGCGCCGGAGCAGCCCGAACCCGCCGAGGAGCCCGCGGGGCCCGAGCCGGAGGAGGCCGAGCAGCCGGAGGAGCCCGAGCAGCCCGAGGAATCGGCGGAGCAGCCCGAGCAGGCGGTGCCGCCACCTGAGCCTGCGGCGGAGACCGAGACGGAGACCGTCGAGCAGGGGGCAGTCGAGGGGGCCGAGCCCGGCTTTCTGCAGAGGGTCGCCGCGGCGAGGCGGTCCAGGCGCCAAGAGCGGGAGGCCAGGCGCGCCGCCCGGGAGAAGGAGGCGGCCGAGCGACGGGCGGCCCGGGAGAAGGAAGCAGCTGAGAAGAAGGCAGCGCGCGAGAGGGAGGCCGAGGAGAAGAAGGCCGGTCGCGAGAGCGGGAAGGCGGACCGCGAGAAGAAGACGGCGGCCGAGGGGGCCCGCGCGGAGCCGGAGAGGCCGGCGGAACCGAGCGCGCCCAAGGCCGAATCAACCTCCACAGCGCTCGACGTGAACACGGTGACCTTCGAGCAGCTCCGCGGGCTCGGCCTGTCGGTCACTCAGGCGACCCGGGTGATCGCCTACCGCGAGCGCAAGGACGGCTTCAGCTCGCTGGAGGACCTCGACGACCTCCCGGGCATGCCCAAGGACCTGCTCGATGACCTGAAGGGGAAGCTGACCGTCTAACCGCCGTCCAGCGTCGGCCAATACCGCGCCAGGCGCTGGCGGTATCGCACGGCAGGCTCGGTCGGCGCGCTGCGTGGAGCGCGGTCGCTCGCGAAAGCCTCCAGGGTCGCGACGACCGAGCGGGAGAGCGCGCCAAGCGAGTAACCGCCCTCCAGGCAGATAAGCACCGGGACCCCCATCTCGGCGGCCAGGTCGCGCATCGTCGCTGCCATGTCGGCGAAGGCGGCGTCGTCCAGCTCGCAGTTGGCGAGCGGATCGTCGCGGTGCGCGTCGTAGCCGGCCGAGATGCAGATCAGCCCCGGGCTCCACTCCCGCCCAATCGGCGCGACCACCGACTGGACCAGCGAGAGGAACTCGTCCGCGCCGCTGCCGGGCGGCACGGGCAGGTTCACGGTGAAGCCCTCCCCGTCGCCGCTGCCGAGGTCGGTGGCGGCGCCGGTGCCCGGATACAGCGGGCTCTGGTGGATGCTCGAGTAGAGGACCTGCGGCGAGGCGTAGAAGATCGCCTCGGTCCCGTTGCCGTGATGGACGTCCCAGTCGAGCACCAGGACCCGCTCCACTCCAAGCTCCTCGATCGCATGGGCCGCCGCGACCGCGACGTTGTCGAAAAGGCAGAAGCCCATCGCCCGGTCGCGCTCGGCGTGATGTCCGGGAGGACGGAGGCCGCAGAACGCCCACCCGCCCTCGGAGAGGAGCCGCTCCGCAGCGTGAACCGCGCCCCCGGCGGCGTGCAGAGCGGCCTGCCAGGAGCCGGCGCTGGCGACGGTGTCGAGGTCGATCGGGCCCCCGCCCCGCTCGGAGAGCTCCTCGATCGAGTTCACGTGCGCGGCGCTGTGGACGCGTTCCAGCTGCTCACGAGTTGCGGCCGGCGCCTCCACCAGCTCCATCCCGAGCCACTCCCGCTCCGACATCGCCTCCTCGATCGCGGTCAGGCGCCGCCTGTTCTCGGGATGGCTGCCCGTGTCGTGCTCGAAGGAGCTCGGGTGTCGCACGTACAGTCCCGCGATCTGCAGCACAGTACGGTTCTCGGCTCCGATGCCGCCGGACGACCTCCTCGACGTCGTGGTGGTGGGCGGCGGCGCCGCCGGCCTCTACTCGGCCCTCACCGCGGCGGATGAGGGCTCGCGGGTGGCGATGGTGTCCCGCAAGCCGCTCTCGGAGAGCTCGAGCTTCTGGGCGCAGGGCGGGCTGGCCGCCGCGATCGGGCCCGATGACTCGCCTGAACAGCACGTCGAGGACACGGTCGTGGCCGGGAGAGGCGCCTGCAGGCGATCCGCCGCCGAGCTCCTCGCGCGGGAGGCCCCCGGCGTCGTCTGGGAGCTCCAGCGGCGGGGAATCCATTTCGATCTCCTCCCGGACGAGAGCCTCTCGCTCGCACTCGAAGGGGGGCACTCACGGAGACGAGTCGTGCACGCCGGCGGAGCCGCGACAGGCCGCCGGATCACGGAGCGGCTAGCGGAGCTGGCCGCGCGGGACGAGCGGATCGACGTCATCGAGAAGACCTCCGCCGTCGCCCTCTGGAGCGACGGAGAGCGCTGCCACGGCGTGATCACCGACGACGGGCGGCTCCGGGCGAAAGCCACGATCCTGGCGACCGGCGGCGCCGCGGCGCTCTGGTCTCGTACGACCAACCCCTGGGGCGCGATCGGAGCCGGGCCTGTGATGGCGCACGCCGCCGGCGCCGAGCTCGCGGACCTCGAGTTCTGCCAGTTCCACCCGACGGCGCTGTCGGCGCCGGGAACGGAATCGGATGGCCTGCTCGTCACCGAGGCGGTCCGGGGCGAGGGGGCAAAGCTCCTCGGGGCCGACGGGGAGCGATTCACGGACGAGCTGGCGCCTCGAGACGCGGTCACCCTGGCCGTCCTGGATCGGATGAAGCGAGACGGGACCGACCACGTGCTGCTCGACCTGCGGGAGCTCAGCGAGGCTCGCTTCCCGAGCGTGTTCGCGTCCCTACGCGAGGCGGGGTACGACCCGCTGCAGGAGCCGATCCCCGTCGCCCCCGCCTCCCACTACGTGATGGGCGGGATCGCCACCGATCTGGAGGGCCGCTCATCCCTTCCCGGGCTGTTCGCCGTCGGCGAGTGCGCCTGCACCGGGCTCCACGGCGCGAACCGCCTGGCCTCGAACTCGCTCACCGAGTGCTTCGTGCTCGGCGCCCGCGCCGCCAAGGCGGCCGCGGCGGAGCCGGACGCGGGTGCCGCACCCGATTCCCCGGATTGGCGCTTCGACCCGCCTACGACGGCCACTCGCGACGCCGTCTGGGAGCTCGCCGGGCCCCTGCGGAGCTCCGACGGCCTCGAGCGGCTCCTCTCGGATCCCTATCCGCTCGCGCGCCTGATCGCCCGCTTCGCGCTCGAGCGCGAGGAGTCCCGTGGCTC
>JBKPTM010000215.1:0-3732 GCA_046765935.1 Actinomycetota bacterium
GCGACGAGGCTTCGGTGCTCGAGGGTCGCTGTCTCCCCTACGGGCAGGGAATCACGTACTGGCCGCTCCGCGATCTCGTGCGCAGGGCGGCCGGTGAGCTCACGCGGGAGCGCATCGAGGAGCTCCTCGAAGGCGACACCGAGGCGAAGAAGGTCGCGGCGCGTGTTGCCGGAGCGATCGGAATCGCCGGCAGCACGAGCGCACCCGAGGAGACGATGTGGGCCGTGCGCCGGCTGCTCGAGCATCTGGCGCGCGAACAGCCGCTCGTCATCGCCTTCGACGACCTCCAGTGGGCGGAACCAACCTTCCTCGAGCTGGTCGAGTACCTCCTCGGCTGGATCCGAGACGCCCCGATCCTCATCGTCTGCCTTGCCCGGCCCGAGCTGCTCGAACAGCATCCAGGTTGGCTGGCGGCTTCGAACGTGTCGCCGGTCGTGCTCGAGCCGTTGTCCGAGCCGGAGGCCGAGGCCCTGCTCGAGCTCCTCCGCGGTGAGACGGAGCTCAGCGCCGATCTCTTCATGCGCATCACCGAGGCCGCGGAGGGCAATCCGCTGTTCGTCGAGCAGATGCTGGCGATGCTGACCGAGGACGGGTCGGCGCAGAGCGATCTCGCAATCCCGCCGACGATCCACGCCCTGCTCGCCGCCCGCCTCGACCGCCTGGAGCGCGAAGAGCGGGCCCTGATCGAACGAGCGTCGGTGATCGGCAAGGAGTTCTGGCGCGGTGCGGTGACCGAGCTGACGCCCGCCGAGGAGCGGGAGTCGGCCGGCTCCCGCCTAATGACCCTCACGCGGAAGGAATTCATCGAGCCCAGCCCCTCGATCTTTCCCGAGGAGGACGGTTTCCGGTTTCGCCACATCCTGATTCGCGACGCCGCGTACCTCGCTGTACCGAAGGAGACTCGCGCGGACCTGCACGAGCGCTATGCCGGCTGGCTGGAGCAGACCACGGGGCCGAAGGCAAGTGAGCTCGACGAGATCCTCGGCTACCACCTCGAGCAGGCCTATCACTATCGGTTGGAGTTGGGGCCGGTCGGCGAAGGAGGAACGGAGCTGGCGACTCGGGCAGGCGAACGCCTCGGCAGAGCGGGTCGGCGGGCGATCGTCGGCGGCGGCGACGTCGCGGCAGCTGCGAGCCTGATCTCGCGGGCCGTGTCACTCCTACCGGCCGAGCATCCGCTGAGGCGGGAGCTCCTGACCGAGCTCGGGAGCGCGCTGATGATGACCGGCGACTTCGCGGGCGCCGACGACGTGCTCGAGGAGGCTGTGATCTCGGCTTCGGCCGCCGGAGATGCGCGCCTCGAAGCGCGCGCGCGGATCGAGCGCGAGTTCTACAAGACGTTTGCCGGATCGGAGGACGCGACGCTGACGATTCCCGAGGTCACGGCCCAGGCGATTCCGATTCTCGAGGAAGCCCGCGACCACCTGGGCCTCGCCAGGGCCTGGAGGCTGCGGAGCGAGCTCGACATCCGCGCCGCCCGCTGGGGTGCCCGCGCGGAAGCGCTCGAGCGGGCCCTCGACTACGCCCGGCAGGCCGGCGACCTGCGCGAGGAGGCGATGAACGTCGCCCTGCTCGCCCAGTCGCTGTACTTCGGCCCCACGCCTGTCGACGAGGCGATCGAGCGCTGTGAGCGGTTCCTGAGCGACGTGACGGGAGACCGCTCCCTCCAGGCGGCGATCGGGAGCACCCTGGCCGGACTGCACGCCATGCGTGGAGAGTTCGACGAGGCTCGTCAGCTCTGGGCGAGCGCAGACAAGCTGTACGAGGTGCTCGGGCTCAGCTTCCGGCGCGCTGCGAGGTCGTACATCCCCGCCCGGATCGAGATCCTGGCGGGCGACTACGACGCGGCCGAGCGCGAGCTGCGCCGGGGTTACGAGACGCTCGAGCGCATGGGGGAGAAGAGCCTGCGCACCACGATCGCGGCCTTCCTCGCGGAAGTCGTCTATCAGCAGGGACGCGATGACGAGGCGGAGCGGCTGACCGAGGTCAGTGAGGAGCTGGCGGCGACCGACGACCTCGTCCCGCAAGTCCTCTGGCGCAGCGTCCGGGCGAAGGTTCTGGCGAGGCGCGGCGATGTCGAGCGGGCGGAAGAGCTCGGACGACAGGCCTGCTCACTCTCAGAGGACACGGACTTCGCGGAGCTGAAGGCCTCGACCTCCCTCGACCTCGCGGAAGTGCTCGACTCGGCCGGCGAGACGGATGAAGCCGCGCGGCTCGTCTCGCAGGCGAAGGAGCTCTACGAGCGGAAGGGCAACGTTGTCGCGGCAGCCCAGTGCGAGTTAAGGTCCGCGCACCCAACATGATCTGGAGGCAGAGATGATGGAGCAGTCAGAAAATGAGTGGGAGGGCCGGTCGACAACGAGTTTCGCCGAGGCCGCAAGCGAGGCAGTGAGGAAGGCCGAGGACGAACTCGGAGAGCGAGCTCCGCAACTGTACGACGTCACTCTGCGCGTGGCTGCGACGCCGGGCAACTCGCTCAGCGAGTACATCGCGATCCTGCGCGGGAGCGGCTAGCGGCACCGCTCGACCGCTAAGCCGCTGCACAAGGCGAGTTAAGGTCTGCGCACCCGACAAGACTGGAGGCGCAGATGAGCGATGGCAATCCGCTCGAGGGAACGGGCACATCCACGGAGAGCTTGCGCGAGGCCGCAAAGAAAGCGGTCCACGATGCCGAGTTGAACCATGCCAAGAGCGGCGCAGGCGGCGATCCGCCTCAGAGGTACGAGCTGACGTTCTTCGCAACGGCGAAGCCGGGCAGCTCGCTGAGCGAATACATCGTCGTCGCCAAGCAGAACCCCTAGGCACCTCGCTCCGTGCCAGCTGAGCAGCCGGTACCACCGCCGCAGCCGGAGCCGCCGCCGCAGCCTGAGCCACCGGATCCGGAGCCGCCGGTCCCCGAGGAGCCGCCCACGGGCCCCGACCTGCCGCCGACCCCCGACGTTTAGACTCCGCCGCCGAGTAAGCGACGAAGGGAGCGGGGAGACATGGCAGCTGTCGCAAAGGTCGTCACGATCATCGGCTCGTCACCGGAAAGCTGGGCGAAAGCCGCCGACGCAGCGGTTCAGGAAGCGGCGAAGACGCTGCGCGGGATCAGCGGGGCGCACGCCGTCGCGATGAGCGCAGAGGTCGAGAACGGAAGGATCACCGAGTACCGGACGACGGTCGACATCGCGTTCGGCGTGGAGAGCGAGAGCTAGCCCCCACCGACGAGGAAGTCGGCTGATTCCCGGACGATCGCCTCGAGCACGCCTGCGCTGATCTCCTCGTTCGTGAGCCAGCGGTCGCCCTTCCTGCCCAGGCGGATGACGCGATACTCGACGCCCGCGAGCTCGGCTGCGGGCGTGCCGGTCGTGCCGAGCACGTGGTAGAGCGGCGCCTGATCGGGGAGCACGCCGGCGACAAGCCGTAGCGAATCGGGCTCCCAGGAGCGAATCCAGCAGACGGCGAGGCCGATCAGGCCTTGCTCGATGATCGCCGCCTGAAGCGCGGCCTCGAAAGCCGGCAGATCCGTGTAGTCGACCTGGACCGGCGTGATCCGCTCGGAGCGCAGCGCCTCGAGCCGCTGGGATCCGCGGGCGACCACGGAGACGCAGTAGCCGCGCGCGGCGAGACCGCGGCACACACCGGCGAGCATGCCGCTACCGCCGACAACGAGCGCGTGGATCAGGATCGGACACCTCTAGCCGGCGATCAGGGCCCGCGCGAAGTCCCGAGGGTTGAACGGCCTCAGGT
>JBKPTM010000216.1:0-6456 GCA_046765935.1 Actinomycetota bacterium
GGGGCCGTCTCGCAAACTTTCGGTGGCGAGATAGCGAGAGGGAAACACCTCTTCCCATTCCGAACAGAGCCGTTAAGCCTCTCAGCGCCGATGGTACTTGGCGGGCAACCGCCCGGGAGAGTAGGTCGCCGCCGGTCTTACCTAAGAGCCGCCCAGCCGGGCGGCTCTTTCTTTGCCTGGTCGCGCCCTACTTCTTGGGCGTCAGCTTCCAGCTGTACGAGTGACGTCCTGAGTGCAGCGTGTTGTACTCGCCGGACCCGCTGAGGGCCTTCCCGACCTTGCCGCGGCCCTCCATGCCCGTCAGCGGGGTGTTCAACTCGGTCTGGTAGGCGCCGGCTCCTCCGGGACACGGGTCGATCGCCGTCGCGTAGAGCGACGAGTTGCCCGACCCCTCGGTGCCGAGAGGGCCGCCATAGGTGTTCTTGTCCGAGCCGATCAGGCTGAACTCGACCCCGAAGTCGCCGAGGAAGGGGTAGCCGGGGCCGGGCGGCACGACGATCGTCTGGGGCTCTATCCGAATCGTGGCTGGGCCTTCCGCGCACTCGGTGGGGAAGGAACCGCTCACGCTCACCGTGCCACCCGCGGAGCCGTAATCCACCTTGCCGATGCTCCTGGCGACGCGCACGAGATTGACCTCCGCCTGCCAGTGCTCCTCCAAGCCCGGGCTCTCGGGCCCGGGCCCGATGTCGTCCCTCGCCGTGAGGTGGTAGCGCTTCGGCGCGCACCTCCACAGCGCCTTCTTGCATTTCTTCTTCTTCGACGCCGCGGCGGTCGAGCCGGCGATCCCTTCCGCCACAGGGGCCAGGACCAGCAGTCCCAGCGCGAGGAGGGCGATCACGAGGCGTATCCGCATGAGTCGAGGCTAGGGCCGGTCGCTCATCAAACGCTCATCACCGGGGGGCCGAACGCAAAAGAGCCGCCCGGGGGCGGCTCTTTCTCTGCCCGTCAGAACGGGCCCTCCCAATCTGGATCGGCTCGAGAGGTTCAGGCGGAACGAGGTCCGCCGGAAGCTCGTCTACGCGGCGATGCGCTCGGGCACGCCGGCCCGATCATGCAGGGGGTGCGGGGCGCCCGAGGCGAGCCCGGAGGGCCGCCGCTCGCAATCCCGCACCGGCTCGGGCTCGATCCCGTACTCGCCGAGCGTCGCGAAGTCGATCATCAGGTCGGCCGCATCGAGCAGCCGCTCTCTTATGTCAATGAGCTTTCCCATTACGCGACGCAAGCTATGGATGGCCTCGGACGGAACCGCGGTATTTGCAGGCGAAATTGCAGGCCGTGCTCAGGCGGCCTCGACCGCGAAGAGCTGCTGCTCCTCCGGCACGCCCTTGAGCGACACGGCCCCGCGGTCGGAGAACTCGATCCCCGCACCTGCGACGAGCGCCCGAACCGTGCCCGACACGCGGATCTCTCCCGGCCCCGCCGTCTGGGCCACGCGCGCCGCGACGTGTACCGCGATGCCGGCCAGCTTGCCGCCGATCCGCTCGCACTCGCCGGTGTGCAACCCGCACCTGACCTGAATCCCGTTCTCGAGCAGACCGTCCCGAATCGCCACCGCGGCACGAATCGCCCGACCCGGCCCATCGAACGTCGCGAGGAAACCGTCACCGGCGGTATCGACCTCCTCGCCGCGAAAAGCACGCAGCTGCTCCCGGACGATGGAGTGGTGCCGCTCGAGCAGCTCCTTCCAGGCCCGGTCGCCGAGCTCGGCCGCCCGCTCGGTCGACCCCACGATGTCCGTGACCAGAATGGTGGCCAGAACCCGATCGGGCTCCGCCGGCGCCAGCCGACCCGTGAGGAATCGCTCGACCTCGTCGAGGACGCTGTCCTGGTCGCCCACCCACGGCAGGTGGTCGTCTCCCGGCAGCTCGACCAGCTTCGCACCGGGGATCTGGCTCGCGATCCAGCGCCCCTCCTCGACCTTGGAGTCCAGATCGCCCGTGCGGTGAATGACCAGCGTCGGCACCCTGATCGTCGGCAGCACGGCGCGGATGTCGATCTCCGTGTTCATCCGCAGCAGCGCCGCGGCATCGCCGGGGCTCGCGCTCTGCCTGAAGTAGGTGGCCAGCCTCTTCGTGAACGCCGGGTCCCGGGCCGCGCTGGGCGCGATCCGACGAATGTCGCCATCTTCTCCCCAGCTGTCCTCGAGGCCCTCGATGTACGCCTCTCGCTCCTCCGGCTTCTCGGCCCAGGGGTAGTCAGGGGCCCATTTCCGGTACGCGAAGATCCCGGTCGTCACGAGCGCAATCACCCGCTCCGGATGCGTCGCGGCATAGAGCACGGCCAGGTTCCCGCCCTCTGAGTGACCCAGCACCGCCGCCCGCTCCGAGCCCACCGCATCGAGCACCGCGATCACGTCGTCCATCCGCTCCTCCAGCGAGGGCAGCTCATCGCGGGGAACCCGGTCGGACAGGCCGGTCCCCCGCTTGTCGAACAGAATCAAGCGCGAGAAGCGGGCGAGCCGGTTCAGGTAGCGAGCCAGAAGCGGCTCGTCCCAAGCCAGCTCGACGTTGGAGACGAACCCCGCGATCCAGAGCACGTCCAGATCGCCCTCCCCGACCACCTGGTAGGCGATGTTGTAGTCGCCGCTCTTCGTGTAGCGCGTCTCGGGCACGCCGCTAAGTCTCCATCACGAGCCGAGTGAGTAGGCCTCGGCGTCGGGATATGGTCCGGCCAACCGAGTCAACAAAGGGGGTTGCGGATGCCGCTGGCGATCGAGAACTACGAGTACTCCATCTTTCTGCACATCACGGCGGTCGTCGTCGGCTTCGGCTCGACCTTCTCGGAGTCGGTGATGTTCCCGGTGGCGATGAAGATGAGCGCTTGACACCTGCCCTACGTCCATCGCCTGCAACTCGTCCTCAATCAGTTCTTCGCCATCCCCGCGGCCCTCGTGGTCGCGGCCACCGGCATCTACCAGGTAGACAAGCTGGGCTTCGACTACGGCGACTTCTGGCTCAGCGCCACGATCGCCATCCTCGTCGTCCTCTTCCTGGTGAACATCCTCTTCTTCATCCCCACCGATCGAAAGCTCCTCCCGATCATCGAGAAAGCGATCGCGGATGCCGGCGACAAGGAACTGACGCTGCGTGATCTGCCGCCCACCTACCAGCGGTGGGGCAGGGCGGAGGGGATCGTCGGATCGCTGATGGGGGTCCTCCTGATAGCCGCGATCTTCTTCATGACGACCAAGCCGGGCGTCTAGCGGCCCCGCCGGCCGAAGCTGTGCGGGGCCGGCAGAGAGGCGGCCAGCTCCGCCATCGCGGCTTCCCGCACGCCGTCGAATCCGCGCTTTGAGAGCCCCACCGCGGAGTACCCCGCGAGCGCCGGGGCGGGCCGCTCATCCGGCTCCGTGCCGGTCTCCCTACCGACGGGCGCCTCGAGCTCTCGGGTCTTGACCAGCGGGATCTCCGCCGGGGTCAGCCGCTCGATCCGCGACACGACCACGTTCGTCGTCCCCTCGCGGTGCTCGAGCTTGCCGGCGGCCTGCACGAACCCGGACGTCCTCACGGCCAGCCTGCACCGCTCCACCACCGGCGGCGGCACGATCAGGTTGATCGTGCCCCGCTCGTCCTCGAGCAGCATGAACACGACCCCATTGGCCGTCGCCGGCCGCTGGCGCGCCACGACCATCCCCGCGACCTTCACCCGGGTCCCGTCCCTGGTCCGGCCGATCTCCTCGCTGCTCAGCACCTCCCGCGGCAGCCCGGTTCGCAACAGCTCCATCGGATGCTTGCCGAGGGTCATCCCCGTCGTCCGGTAGTCGGCCACGATCCGGTCCCACGGGCCGAGCGGCGGCAGCGGGGGAGTGGGGGACCCGTCCAGCGCAAAGGCCAGCTGCGCCCCGTCATCGGTGCGTGCCGCGCGCGCCACCCCGCCGGCCTCCCACAGTGCCGGCCGCCTCAAGTCCTCGTCGGGGTCGACAGGCACGGTGGCGGCGTCCACCAGCGAATCGCAGGCGCCCGCCCAGGCCAGCCGCTGCAGCGCGGCCGCCCCCGCGCCCGAGCGCCCACCCAGGTCCGAGACGCCGCGGTAGAGGCCGCCCCTGCGCCGCTCCGCGACCACCGCCTCCGCGTCGATCGCGGGCAGCTCGGCCACGTAACCAAGGCCGATCCGGACCGGCGGATTCCCCGACGATCCGGCGGCGGCACCGGTGGTCTCGACCCGGCACTCGACCTCGCTCAGGTTCACGTCAGGCGGCAGGATCTCGACCCCTCGCCGCTGCGCCTCGTGCACCAGCGCGTCCGGTGGATAGAAGCCCATGGGCTGCTCGTTGAGCAGGCCGCAGAGCAGCTCCGGCCCGTAGTGCACGCGCAGCCAGGTCGACTGGTAGGCGAGCAGCCCGAACGCGGCCGAGTGCGCCTTGGGGAATCCGAACCCCGAGAACCCCTCGATCTGCCCGAAGACCCGCTCCGCCACCTCCCGCGCAACCCCGAGTCCCACCGCGCCCTCGATGAACCGCTCCCGGTAGCGCTGCATCGCAGCGTCCGACCGCTTGCGGCTCATCGCCCGCCGCAGACCCTCCGCCTCTCCGACCGAGAAACCGGCCAGCGCCATCGCCACCTCCAGCACCTGATCCTGGAAGACGATCGCCCCGAGCGTGTCGCGCAGCACCGGCTCGAGCGACGGGTGCTCGTACGGGATCTCGTAGCCGGGGTCCTCGCGCAGCCTCTTGCGCCGCTCGATGTAGGGGTGAACCGCGCCCCCCTGGATCGGCCCCGGCCGCACCAGCGCCACCTGCACGGTCAGGTCGTCCAGGTCCCGGGGCAGTGTCCGGGGCAGCATCTGCATCTGTGCCCGGCTCTCGATCTGGAAGACACCGGTCGTCTCCGCCCGCTGGATCGCGCTCCACACCTGCTCGTCGTCGAGCGGCACCCGCGAGAGATCGATCCGCTCCCCGCGCGCTCGCGCGATCTCATCCACGGCCCGCTCGACCGCCGAGAGCATCCCCAGCCCGAGCAGGTCGATCTTGAGGAACCCCGCATCCGCGCACGAGTCCTTGTCCCACTGCACGATCTGCCGCTCCTCCATCGCCGCCGGCTGCACCGGGCAGAGCTCGACCAGCGGCGTGGTCGAGATCACCATCCCACCCGGGTGCTGCGACATGTGCCTGGGCAGCCCAGCGATCTCCGGCAGCAACTCGGCCAGGGCCCGCCAGCGTGGCGAGCGGGCCCTGAGCTTCCCGAGCGTCTCCTCCATCCGCGCCCACGCGTCCCGGCTGGCCTCGTAGACGTCGACGGCTCGCGCGAACCGCTCGACCTCTCCGGTCGGCAGCCCGAGCGCCTTGCCGAGGTCCCGGATCGCGCCCCGCGCCCGGTAGGTGGCGAAGGACGCGACCAGGGCGGAGCGCTCCTGTCCGTAGCGCTCGTGCACCCGCGGAATCAGCTTCTCGCGGATGTCCCTGGGGAAGTCCAGGTCGATGTCCGGGACCTCGGTCAGCTCCTCGTTCAGGAAGCGCCCCAGGAAGAGGTCGTTCTTCACCGGGTCGATGTGCGAGAGCCCGGTCAGGTAGCAGACCAGCGAGCTGACGCTGGAGCCGCGCCCGCGTCCCGGCGGCAGCAGCCTCCTGGCGGAATCCGGGCCGCGCACCTCGACCGCCACCCCGCGCGCGAGCTCCAGCATGTCCTGGTGGAGCAGGAAGAACCCCGAGAGGCGCAGCTCCCGGATCAGGGCCAGCTCCTCGTCCAGCCGCCGCTCGGCCTCGGCGCGTTGGGGCGTTCCCTCGTAGCGATGGACGAGCCGCATGCGGCAGAGCTCCGCCAGCCGATGGTCGGCGCCCCGGTCCTCCGCGCCCGGATAGCTGTAGCCCAGCTCCCGGGTGAGGTCGAAGCGCAGCCGCTCGGCCAATCGCTCGGTCTCCGCCACCGCCTCGGGGTGGTCGCTGAACCGCGCCACCGCCTCGTCCGCCGAGACCAGGTCGGATGCCGAGTTGCCCCGCCGCAGCCCCTCGGTCTCGTCCAGCGTCGCACCCAGTCGCACCGCCACGAACGCGTCCTGGAGCGGCATGCGCGAGCGATGGTGAGCGTGCGCATCGCCCGTCGCCACCGCCGGCACCCCCAGCCGCTCCGCGAGGGAGGCCAGCCAGCGGTTCCGCGAGCGATCGTGCCGCCAGAGCGGCCGCTGCAGCT
This sequence comes from Actinomycetota bacterium, assembly GCA_046765935.1. Taxonomy (GTDB): domain Bacteria; phylum Actinomycetota; class Thermoleophilia; order Solirubrobacterales; family 70-9; genus DASUPK01. The sequence goes on from JBKPTM010000216.1 coordinate 6,126, forward strand.
CGATCCGGAAGCGGTCGGTACCGAAGGCTCGCAGCAGCCGCTCGGCGAGATAGACCGCGCCCGCCGGATCACCGCGCTCCCAGGTGCCCGCCACCGCGCCGTCCCGGGCGCAACCCGAGAGGCAGACCAGCCCCTCGGTGTGCCGCTCGAGCTCGTCGATCGGGAGTGAGGGGGGAAGGGGTTCCCGCATCCCCTTGCCCTCCCTTGTACCGCGGTGAGCGCCGGTGATCAGCCGGCAGAGATTGGCCCATCCGGTCGCGTCCTCGACGAGCAGGGTGATGTGAACCGGCCGCGTTGATGTGAGGGTGCGCGACAGCGCAACCCGTTTAAT
>JBKPTM010000217.1:0-7060 GCA_046765935.1 Actinomycetota bacterium
TTCCGGGAGCGTGCCAAGCGGGTCTCGGAGCTGCTCGCCGATCCGGCGACCACTTTCGTCGTCGTCTGCGGGCCGCAGGGCGAGCCGATCACGGAGGCCGTCTACTTCCATCGCAAGCTGGTCGAGGCCCAGCTGCCGGTCGGTGGGGTAATCGTCAACAAGGTCCACTACGAGGCGAACGGCGATGCCGAGGGCGAGGCTGAGACCGACCTCCACGAGCTCCTCGATGACGACCTCGCCGAGCGGGTGGCAAATAACTTCGCCGACTACCAGGCGCTCGCCCAGCGCGACGCCCGCAACGTCGAGCACCTCCAGCGAGAGCTCCAGCCGAAGGCGGTGATCCGCGTCCCCTACCTCGACGAGGACGTGCACGACCTCGAGGCCCTGCTCAAGATCGACCGCTACCTGTTCGCCTCAGAGGAGCAGCGCGAGGCTCTTGCGGCCTCGGGCGCTGCCTAGTCGCGAGAAGCCCTAGCTGGTCTTCTTGCGCTCGTAGCGCAGCTCGCCGACTTCCCAGTCGGTCGCGTCCGGCACCGGGAAGAGGTAGCGGACGCGGTCCGTGGAGGGCTGGCGCTCGTCGTCGTGCTTCTGCTTGCGCCGCGGGCTGGCGAACGCCGGCCACTCCGGCTCGCCGTCGCCGGCCGAGAACCAATCCGCGCGGCCCCCGAAGTCGGGTGGCGGGGTCGAAGCGCGATGGTCGCTTTCTGGGCCCATTAGGTCGGGTAGTTCGACCTGATCGACGACGATCCTCGTCGTCGGGTGCCGATCCTCCCCGGCCCCGCGGACGGACAAATCGCCGATTTCGTTCGTCTCCGATGCATCGGCCTGCGTCGGCTGAGGCTCGGCCTGCTCGGCCTCCTCGCCCTTGTGCACCTCGATCTCCGCCTCGCCCAGGTTGGCGTCGGAGATCGCGGTGAGATCGAGCGCATCGCCCGGCGTGGGGTCCGGGAGGCGCCATTCGGCGGTCTCCTGGATGCCGGGGCCGTCCACGTGACTCGCCGAGAGTCCCTCGGAGAGCAGGATCTCGTCGGCCGCCACCCGCAGGTCGCCGCCGAGCTCGCCCATCGCCATGCCCTTGAGCAGGCGGCGCAGGAGCTCCTCCACCTCCGCAATCACGTCTAGCGGCGAGGCGCCGGCGACCGGCTTGTAGCGGCCGCCGCTCATCAGCTTGCGCTCGATCGCCAGGGCGCGCTCCACCGTGACGCGGCCCTGCTCGCGCTCGAAGGGCTCACAGGCGAGCGCGGCCACCCGCGCCGAAAGGGATGTCTGTGCAGGGCCACCGCCCTCCAGCAGGCCGCGCAGGGCCACCAGGTAGTCGCTGAGCGCCTCGATCAGCGAGGAGCGCTCGGCGCCGAGCTCGAAGCGCGATGCCGCCCAGTCGAGCGACGGGATCCGCGTCTGGCGCTCGGTGAGCATGCGAGAGAAGACCTCGAGCTCAGTCGCCTCGTTGCCGGTCAGCCGGTAGCCGCCCTGCCGCGGGCGGCCCACCCCGGTCCCGAAGCGCTCCCAGCCGCCCGACCGCTTGGCCCAGCCGTGGGCATGCAGGCCGACCGCGCCGGGCCGGAAGAGACGCATGGTGCGTAGCGCCCGGCGCAGGTCATCCGCCACCGCCGCAGCGGGCGCGACGGTCGCCAGCCCACAGCTCAGCTGGGCCAGGAAGCCGTGCTTCCCTCGCCCGCCCGAGCGGGTGGCGTCGATCGCGTCGACCGGCGCGTCATCGATCTGGTCGGCGCGCACGATCCGTACCCCATCAAGCTCGATCTGGTCCACGGGCATGTGGAAGCCGACTAGCGGCACGATCACCTCGCCCGCGGGCGTCGCCTCATCAGAGTCCGAGGCGATCATCGACAGCACCGCATCGATCGCGCCCCGCAGGCGGTCGCCCGCCACGTCGAACTCGGACTTCCCGTCCCAGAGCCCGATCAGGAAGCCGATCGCGGCCTCCTCGCCGGCGATCTCGCGCACCTCGATGAAGGCCTCCAGCCGCCGCAGCTCGCCCATGTGGTTCTCGATGAACTGGCCGGTGAGCGGCGCGTAGGAGAACATCGGGAGCGGGCCGTCATCCGAGGGCTCGAGGTCGAAGGGCATCTCCGCCCCACTCGCCAGCAGCTCCTCAAGGAGGTCGGCCGCCTCGACGGCGAGGCGCCGCAGCGCCTCCTCGAGGCGCTCGGTGGTGCTCTCAAGCGTGGTCACGCACCCCGGATTTCCCGTGAGTACGGGCGTTCCTGCGGGTGCATGGCTACTTGCAGCGAACACCCAAAATCGCACTGCCGGTCTTTGCGCTGCAGCTAGACGGCTGCGGCGGCCGGCTCGCGCTCCTCGAGCGGGAGCCAGCGGCGGCCGTAGGAGCGCATGTCCTCGATCAGCGGGACGAGGGCGCGGCCCTTGTCCGTGAGCTGGTAGGTCACGCGGGGCGGCACCTCGGGGAAGGTGCGGCGCTCGACGATGCCCTCCTCCTCCAGTGCCCTCAGGCGCAGCGAGAGCGTGCGCGGGCTGATGCCCTCGAGGGAGCGCTCCAGCTCACAGAATCGGAGCGAGGAATCCGCCAGATCCCGGATGATCAGGAGGGTCCACTTACCGGAGATGACCTCGGCAGTGCGGCAGACGGGACATTCACGGTCCATCGCCAGCCCAGGATAGCGGCATAGCTTTACTTTGTGAAGCGCTGGGCGAAGTGGCTCAGTAGCTCGGCGGCTTGGAGCTCGACACGCGCCGCAGCCGGAGCACCTGGACGTGGTAGGTCTTCTGGTCCGGGCCGTAGATCAGGTCGGCGCCCTTCCCCACGTTCAGGCCGAGCAGCTGGCAGGCATCGACGCTCGGGAAGCAGGTCCCCTCCCCACCGATGCTCGTGACGTCCTTGGAGACGAGGAAGACCGCCTGGCTGCCCGCGCCGACGGTGCCGATGTAAGTCAGGACCGGCTTGTCCGGGCTGGGCAGGAACTGGAAGGGCTTGACGTTGTTCATCGTCGCGAGCTGCGTGCCGGCCTCGCCGACCTGCACGTCCGCCTGCCACCAGAAGTAGGTGATGTGGTGCGTGACCTTCCCGGGCGACGTGCTGCCGCCACCTGTACTGCCGCCACCGCCGCCAGTGCTGCCGCCGCCGACACCGGTCCCGTCGCTGCCTGAGGTGCCGCTAACGGCCTCGGCCAGCGAGTCGCTGCTGCTCGAGGAAGTGGACGAGCTGGCCGTAGGCACGTACTGCTGGATGAACGGATCCTTCGCAGCCCGGTCGTTGAGCCGGCTCTTGTAGTTGCGGACGCCTGGGTGGTAGGCCACGACCGCGTTCTCGGTCTCAGGCGCGTTCTGAGCGGACGTCGTGCCGAATCCGAACGGCCCGGCGCCACCATCCGACCCGCCCCGGGCGATCAAGACAGGGACCGCGACAAGCGCGACGAGAAGCGCCACCACCGGCAGGAGCAGGTTGCGGTTCCGCAGGTCGTAGACAACGTCGCCGGCGAACTTCTGCAGCTTCCAGGGCTTCACTTGGCCACCACTGCGCTCGCGGGCTGCACATCGGTCGCACCGGGGCTCGTCGGAGCCGGCCCGGATGGTGAAGCACCAAGGGTCAGTCCCGAGTCACCGGTGGAGTAGGCGTTGATCACGAAGTTGGCGTTCAACTTCGGTGTGGATCCCTCGGTGCTCATGAGATTGAGGCTGAAGCCGCCGATCGTGAGCAGCCGTCCATCGGGAGACAGTCGCGCGCCGTTGTCGACGGGGTCGACAAGGCCATCGATCTTGCCTATGAAGTTGGCCACGTTGAAGTAGCTGCCCCAGACAGTCAGGCTGTACGGCAGTGTTGGCAGGCCGGCCGGGCCCACGGTCGAGCCGATCGGCAGAGTGGCAGCGGATGCTTCGGTCGCGGGGGCGGGAGCGGAGGTGGCGCTGGTGCCGGAGGAGCTCGAGGATCCAGTTGTGCTCGTGGGCGTGGCAGAGCTAGCCGTGCTGGCCGTCGATGCGGCGGCGGCCGCGGCACCGGTCGGGGAGGTCGGCGAGCTGGACGTGGAAGACGTGCCGGAGCCGCCCCCGGATCCGCCACTGGCGCTCCCCTGGGCGAGGTCGATAGACCGAAAGTCGACCTTGGTCTGGCGGGAAACCGAGCTCAGCTGAACCAGCATCGAGGCGGTGTCCCCCGCCGGGGGAACGGCCTTGCCGAGCACGACCATGCGGCCGTAGTACTTCGGGAAGTCCTGGCGCGCCTCCTCGCCGTAAGTTGCCTGCTGCTCCGCGGCGCTGATCGACGCGTGCAGCTCATTGATCTGGTCCTTGAGCTTGCCGGCGTCCTGGCGCTTGGGCGCAAGCACGAGGAGATAGAAGCCGACAGCCAGCGCCACCAGCGCAACCCCCACAAAGATCATGCGCTCGTTGGATCTCATCTCAGCCTCCCGTCCCCGAAGAAGCGGTGAGCTGCGAGCTGCCGGAGGTCGCTACTCCCGGCGGGACCGAGGGGGACGTTGTCGCGGTCGCCGGCGTCGGGACCTCGTCGAAGGCGACGATGATCTTGAACTCCGCGATGAATTCGAGCGTCTGGCAGTCGGTGTTCCCACTCGAGGAGTCGCCGGTGGTCGGTGCCGCGGCAGCAGAGTCCTGTGGGTCATCCGACTTCCCTGAGGAATCCAGCCCGACGCGCGTTACCCCGTCGATGTCCTCGAGGCTGGCGATGAGGCCAGCGACAGCGTCCTGGCTTGTAGCGCAACCCTGGAGTTCCAGCGCGGGGCCCGGAATCGACTCCCTGGACTGAATGTCCGGCCCGTCCGCCACGGAGACGGTCGGGTCGACGGTCCCCGAGATCTTCACGAACCAGACGTTCGAGGGGATCACCTTCGCGAACTCGTTCATCACCCGCTGCCAGTCGAAGCGGCTCGACGCAAGGCTGTTGACGGTGTCACTACGGGCCTGCTGAGCAGCGCGGAACTGCGTGAACGCCGCCAGGCTCTGCGCCTTGGCCTGCGCCTGCTGCTCCTGGACCTGGAGCTGAGCGACCTCCGACTTGCGGTCCTTGATCTGCTTGCTGGTCAGAGCGAGGACGGCGACGCCGAGCACGGCGGCCGCAAGGGCGGCGAGCAGGACGTACGAAAAGACGCCCGTCCGCATCGCGGCGCGGTCGCCACGGCGCTCGTCACTCGGGATGAGGTTGACCGGACGCACGTCAACTCACTCCTCGAGCGCCAGCCCGTAGGAGACGGTCAGCCGCGCGGCGTCCTCTTCGTCGAGGTGCGAGAGGGCTGCGGGAAGATCAACCGAGACCTCGAGAGTGAGGCCCGCCTGGATCCGCTCCGGCAGGCCCGGAATCGTGCTGCCGGGTCCGCAGAGGACGACCCGATCGACAGGCATAACGCCGTCCTGGGCGCCATAGAAGTCCATTGACATCCGGAGCTCCTCGCCGAGCTTGGTGGCGCCCTCCTCGAGCGCCTCGCGGGCGACGCTCGCGCCGTCGCGGTCGAACAGCTCGACGTCCTCCTCGAGGCCGACCTCCATGAGCAGGTCGCGCGCTTCGTCGATCGCGACGCCCTGACGGCCGGCGAGGCGATCGGCGATCGTCTCGATGCCGAAGGGGCTGACGCGCGCGAACACGCACTCGCCCCCGCGGGCAACAGCCAGATTGGTGACGTCGCCGAGGTGGCAGTAGAGCGAAGTCGGAAGGGGCGCCTCACCCGGAACCTGCGAGCTCTGGGCCGCGCCGCTCTTCAGCGCCCGGATCATGCCGAAGGCCGACAGGTCGATCCCAACCGGCTGCAGGCCGGCGCCACGAACCGCCTCGAGCAGTCCGACGACCATGTCGCGCCGCGCCGCGACGGCGAGCACGTCCATGACCTTGTTGCCGTCCGGCCCATCGCGCTTGGCGACGACCTGGTGGTCGAGGACCGCCTGCTCGAGGGGCATCGGAATCGCCTCCTGGGCGCGGAAGCGGACGGCGTTCTCGAGCTCCGACTCATCCTCGATCATGGGCAGCTGAAGGCTGCGGACGACCACACGCTGGTTGGCGACACCGACGCGGACCGTCTTATCCAGCTTGTGCCGGGCAAACAGGTCCTTGAGCGCGTCCGAGAGGACCTCGCGGTTGACGAGGTCGCCCTCCTTCACGACGCCGGGCTGGAGCGGCACGATCGCCGTCCGGCCCACGGAACGGCCGTCCTGCACCTCGGTCGCGGCGATGCTCTCCGAGGTGATGTCCAGGCCGACGGAGGACGTCTTCTTCTTGCGTGTGGGGAGTCCGGAAATCTTCATAGGAAGGCGCTCCTTGCGCCTCCTCTCCCATCGGCCATAGAGGCACCCAGCCGCATACCGAAGACTGATGAACCGCTCGCCTAGCGAACGAAGGCGTTCAGGTAGGCGTCGATCAGCTGGTCGCCCGCGAGCAGGGCGACCACTCCGCCCAGGGCCAGGAAAGGACCGAACGGAACGGCGAGCTTCCTTGCGCCCGAGCCGTGCACGAGCATCACACCCAACCCCACGGCCGTGCCGCTCAGCACGGCGATCAGCAGAGCGGGCGCGACCGCGCTGCCGAGGTACAGACCCATCACGGCGGCGAGCTTCACGTCCCCCATCCCCATCCCACGGGGATAGGCGAGCGCGATCACGAGGAGGAACCCGCCGGCCGCCGCGGCTGCGATCCCTCGTTCCGGCAAGCTCGATGCGTCTGTGAGGGCCACCAGGGCAACTGCTGCGACGGCGCCGGCGATGAGGATCGCGTTTGGAATCACCCTGCGCTCGAGATCGGTGAGGGTGATCGCCGCGAGCATCGCAACGAAGATCAGGCCCAGGGCCAGCTGAGCGGGATCGTCGCGCAGCACGATCGCGGTGGCCGCGAACGCGAGACCGACGGCAAGCTCAACCAGCGGGTACAGAACCGGAATCCGGGCGTGGCAGTTGCGGCAGCGACCGCGCAGCAAGAGCCAGGAGAAGATCGGGATGTTGTCGTAGGCGGCGATCTGCGCGCCGCACGAATCGCAGACCGAGCGCGGGCCGACGATCGAGAGGCCGCGAGGCACGCGGTGAGCCACAACCCCGACGAAGCTGCCGGTGACCATCCCGCCGACGAAGGCCAGTGAAGCAATCGGGA
>JBKPTM010000218.1:0-2730 GCA_046765935.1 Actinomycetota bacterium
ATCGCCGAGCGGCAGGCGTGGGAACCGGGGATGACGTACAGCCTGTACATGCCGACTGGTCAGCCGTATTAACGCACGCATCGCCATCGGTAGCTTCAGTTCGATGAGCGAGCTGACCAGCGCCTCGCTGCCGCCGATCGGTGAGGACGATCACGTCACCGGGGACGGGCGGGAGGCGATCGTCTACGCCGACTTCGGGTGTCCCTACTGCGCCGCGTCCTGGGCGAGGCTGCGCGCGCTGCCGCTGCGTCTCTGCTTTCGGCACTTCCCGATGGCCTCCAAGCACCCTCGCGCGCCCGCTCTCCACTCGGCTGCCGAGGCCGCCGGCCTCCAGGGCGCCTTCTGGGAGATGTGCGACTCGCTCTACGCCGAGCGCGGGCGCGTCGACGACCCGCACCTCTGGGAGCGGGCCGAGCGCTTCGGCCTCGACCTCGAGCGCTTCAACGCCGACCGCCGCTCGGACGCGGTGCACGAGCGGATCGAGCGAGACTTCACGAGCGGCATCCGCGCGGGGGTGGGGGGTACCCCCACCGCGTTCGTAGATGGGCGGCAGCTGCATGTCGACCTGGTGGAGGAGCTGCGGAGGCTCCTCGCCTAGCGGCCGCTAACATCGTCGCGACAGAGAACGAGAGTTCTTAAGCGAAAGGCCGCCAACCGGGCGGCCGAAGGGAAACAAAACATATGAGTATGTTCGACGTAACCCGCGTCTCGGTTGAGGTAGGCGGGGAGGAGATCTCCTTCGAGACCGGAAAGCTCGCCCGTCAGGCGAGCGGTGCCGTGGTCGTGCGCTCCGGCGACACCATGGTGCTCTGCACGGCGACGGCGGGCAATGAGCGGGACGTGGACTTCCTCCCGCTGACCGTTGACGTCGAGGAGAAGCACTACGCCGCGGGCAAGATCCCCGGCTCCTTCTTCCGCCGCGAGGCCAGGGCAGGCGAGAAGGCCACCCTGACGGCCCGCATGATCGACCGTCCGCTCCGCCCGCTCTTTCCGAAGGGCTGGCACCGCGAGACCCAGCTGGTCTCCCAGCCCATGTCGGTCGACCACGTTCACCCCTACGACATCCTGGCCATGAACGGCGCCTCGGCTGCGCTGGCGATCTCCGATATTCCGGTCGCGGCGCACGTCGGCGCGGTCCGGATCGGGAAGCTGCACGGCGACTTCGTCGTCAACCCCGAGGAGGAGACCCACGAGGAGCTCGAGATGGACCTGATCGTCTCGGGTACCGAGGAGGCGATCCTGATGGTCGAGGCCGGCGCCGAAGGCGTCACCGAGGCCGAGATCCTCGACGCCCTCGACATCGCGCACTCGGAGATCAAGAACCTCTGCGGCGCCATGGAGGAGCTGCGCGAGAAGGCCGGCAAGGAGAAGATTGTGATCGAGCCGCCGCAGGTGGACGAGGCGACCTATGAGTCGATCCGCTCCTCCCACGGCGACAAGCTCGACGAGGCCACACAGGTTCAGGCCAAGCTTGAGCGTCAGGACGCGATCGACGCCGTCGAGGAGGAGGTGCTCGAGCAGTACGCGCCGCCGACCGAGGACGAGCTGCCCGACCGCGAGCGACTCGCTGAGGTGAAGGCCGCCTTCGCGAAGCTCGAGAAGGACATCATCCGCAGGCGCATCGCCGTCGACAAGAAGCGCCCCGACGGCCGCGCCCAGGACGAGATCCGGCCGATCGAGACCGAGGTCGACGTCGCCCCGCGCGTGCACGGCTCCGCGCTGTTCACCCGAGGCGAGACGCAGATCCTCTCCAGCGTCGCGCTCGGCACGACCCGCATGGACATGAAGGTCGACAACCTCGGCCTCCAGGAGACCAAGCGGTTCTGGCACCACTACAACTTCCCGCCGTTCTCGGTGGGTGAGGCCGGCTTCATGCGCGGCCCGAAGCGCCGGGACATCGGCCACGGTGCGCTCGCCGAGCGGGCGCTCGAGGCCACGATCCCGGGCGAGGAGGACTTCCCGTACGTGATCCGGGTCGTCTCGGACACCCTGGAGTCGAACGGGTCCTCCTCGATGGGCTCCGTCTGCGCTTCCTCAATGGCCCTGCAGGCCGCGGGCGTGCCCGTCTCTGCACCGGTCGCCGGCGTGGCCATGGGCCTGATCAAGGAGGGCGACGACTACATCGTCCTCACCGACATCGCAGGCGTCGAGGACCATCTCGGCGACATGGACTTCAAGGTCGCCGGGACGTCGGAGGGCATCACCGCGCTGCAGATGGACATCAAGATCACGGGCGTCACGCTCGAGATCCTCAGGGATGCGCTCGACCAGGCCCATCAGGGCCGTCAGTTCATCCTCGGCAAGATGGCCGAGGCGATCGATCAGCCGCGCGAGCAGCTCTCGCAGTTCGCTCCGAAGATCACCTCGATCAAGATCGATCCGGAGAAGATCGGCGCCCTGATCGGTAAGGGCGGCGAGACGATCCGCGGTCTCTCGGAGGAGTTCGAGGCCGAGATCGACGTCGACGACGACGGCACGGTGCGTCTCTACGCACCCACCGGCGACCAGGTCGACGCGCTCGCGGACCGGATCACCTCGATGACCAAGGACGCCGAGGTCGGAGACCGCTACACGTCGGGCAAGGTGGTGAAGACCACCAACTTCGGCGCCTTCGTCGAGCTCACCAAGGGCACCGACGGCCTGCTTCACATCTCCAACGTGAAGCCGGGCGAGCGGGTCGGCGCGGTCGAGGACGTCCTCAACCAGGGCGACGAGATCGACGTCACCGTC
>JBKPTM010000219.1:0-5024 GCA_046765935.1 Actinomycetota bacterium
AGGGCCAACTCGCATCGGTCGAGCGCCGCCTCGCCGAGCTGGAGGAGGAGCGGCTCTTCTCCGGCAGCTTCGATGCCGGCGACGCCGTCGTCACCATCAACGCGGGAGCGGGGGGGACCGACTCCCAGGACTGGGCCGAGATCCTGCTGCGCATGTACCTGCGCTGGGCTGAGCGCCGGGGCTTCAAGATCGAGATGAAGGAGGCGTCCCCTGGGGAGGAGGCCGGGCTCAAGTCGTCGACCTTCGTCGTCCGCGGCGAGAACGCCTATGGGTTGTTCGCGGCCGAGCGCGGCGTCCACCGCCTGATCCGGATCTCGCCGTTCGACTCCTCCGCTCGCCGCCACACCAGCTTCGCGCAGGTCGATGTTGCGCCGCTGGTCGAGGGCGACGTCGACGTGGAGATCGACGACGCCGACATCCGGGTGGACACCTACCGGGCCTCGGGAGCCGGCGGCCAGCACGTCAACAAGACCGACTCGGCCGTCCGGATCACCCACGTCCCGACCGGAATCGTCGCCCAGTCCCAGAACGAGCGCTCGCAGGCGCAGAACAAGGCGACCGCGATGCAGATCCTTCGCTCCCGGCTGCTGGAGCGGAAGGAACTCGAGCGAGCCGAGGAGCTCGCCCGCGAGCGCGGCGAGCAGAAGTCGGCGGAGTGGGGGTCCCAGATCCGCAGCTACTTTCTCCATCCCGACCAGCGGGTCAAGGACCACCGGACCGGCTTCGAGGTCGGTGATGCGCAGCGGGTCCTGGATGGCGACATCGACGGCTTCGTCCGCGAGTACCTGAACCAGGCCGCCGCGTCCTCGGGCGCGGACTCGGGCAACTCGGGCTAATGGCGCTCACCGAGTCACCGACTGTGCAGGTCTCGGTCGGGGCTTCGGAGAGCTTCGACACCGTCGAGGCCGCCGCCGAGGCCGCGGATCGCGCCCGGGCCGGGCTCTCGGCTCCCTGCGACCTCGCCTTCGTCTTCGCCTCGGGCCAGCACCTGGGCATGGCGAAGTGGCTGCTCTCCGAGGTCCACGAGAGGCTCGAGCCGCGGGCGCTGCTGGGCTGTGGGGCGGGCGGGACGGTGGCCGGGGGCCGCGAGCTCGAGGAGGAGCCCGGGATCGTGGTCTGGGGCGCCTCGCTGCCGAGCGCGGAGCTCGAGACGATGCACCTGACCGCCGAGCGAGATGCCGAGGGGTTTCGCCTGCTCGGCCTGCCGGAGTCGCTCGCCGCGGCCAGCGACGCCACCGCTCAGCCGGAGGAGTCGATGATCGCGCTCTGCGACCCGTTCAGCTTCCCGCCCGAGGAGCTTCTCGCCGCGGTCGAGCGCTCGAGGCCGCAGATGCCGGTGCTCGGCGGCCTCGCCAGTGCGTCCTTCGCCGGCGGCGCGGTGCTGCTCCAGGACGGCGACGTCCACACCGACGGCGCCGTCGCCGTGCGGATGCGCGGCCTCGAGGTGCTGCCCTGCGTCTCCCAGGGCGCCGGCCCCGTCGGGCCCGAGATGACGATCACGAGCGCCGAGGCGAACGTGATCGGTGAGCTGGCCGGCAAGCCGGCGATGGAGCGGCTCGGCGAGGTGATCGTCGCCCTGCCGGAGGAGCAGCGGCAACTGGCGTCATCGGGCGTCCTGATCGGGCTCGTGATCGACGAGAACCGCCCGGAGTACGACCGCGGCGACTTCCTGGTGCGGCCGATCATCGGGGCGGACCGCGAGTCGGGTGCGATCGCGATCGGCGAGCAGGTGCGGGTCGGCCAGACGGTCCGGCTCCAGGTCCGCGACGCGGCCTCGGCGGACGAGGACCTGCGGGCGGCCCTGCGCGCGCAGGCGCAGGCGCTCGGCTCCGATGGCGCGGCCGGCGCCCTGCTCTTCACCTGCAACGGTCGCGGCTCGCACATGTTCGAGGTCCCCGACCACGACGCGGGGGCGATCGAGGACGCCCTGGCGGTGCCGACGGCCGGCTTCTTCTGCGCCGGGGAGATCGGCCCGGTCGGCGGTCGCAACTTCCTGCACGGCTTCACCGCCACGATGGCCGTCTTCCCGGCTTGACCGGCTCTCTAGGGTCGTAGGGGCCAATCTCGAACGAGGGGGATGCGGATGATCCTGGTGACGGGAGCGACGGGGAACGCCGGTGGCGGCGTCGTCAACGGATTGCTCGAAGTCGGCGCAGACGTGCGCGGCCTGGTCCGCGAGGGCTCGGAGTCGAAGCTGCCCGAGGGCGCCGAGGCGGCGGTCGGCGACCTCAACGACCCCGAGAGCCTGCGTGGGCCGCTCGAGGGAGTGACAGCGGTCTTCCTGCTCGCCGGCTACGACGGGATGGAGAGGTCCCTCGAGCTGATGCGAGATGCCGGCGTCGAGCGCGTCGTGCTGCTCTCGAGCAGCGCCGCGCCGACCGGCGACCTCGACAACGCCGTCGCCAGGTACCACATTCTCTCCGAGCGAGCCGTGAGCGACTCGGGGCTCGCCTGGACGTTCCTGCGGCCGAACAGCTTCATGTCGAACGCGCTGCGCTGGCTTCCGCAGCTTGAGAACGGCGACGTGATCCACGCGCCGTTCGCCGACGTCGCGATCTCGACCATCCACCCCGACGACCTCGGAGCGGTCGCGGCGCGCGCGCTGACGAGCGCAGACCACGAGGGCCAGACCTACCGGTTGAGTGGACCCGAAGCCCTCCGTCCCGCCGAGCAGGTGGCGATCCTCGCCAAGTTCAGCGGCCGCGACCTGCGCTTCGAGGCCCAGTCGAACGAGGAAGCGCGCGCCGAGATGGAGTCGACGATGCCGAAGGAGTACGTCGACGCGTTCTTCGAGTTCTTCGTCGACGGGACGGTGGACGAGACCACCGTCCACCCGACCGTCAGGGAGGTCACCGGCCGGGAGCCCCGCACGTTCGAGGAGTGGGCCGAGGCGAACGCGGACGCGTTTCGTTGATTTCGGCCATGCGCGGAGGGAGAGCGGCGGTCTAGGGTCGCGGGCCGATGCCGACGGCGGTCAACAAGTGCCCGAACTGCGGTTCGACGGTGAGCCAGTTCGCCGCCGGCTGCGCGATCTGCGGCGAGGACCTGGTCGCCGCCCGGCAGCAACTCGAGCGCCGGCGCGAGGCGCTGCCGTCGCTGACGGCACCGGCCTGGGTTCCGCGCATCACCACCGCCGACGCGGTCCTCGGGGGATTGCTGATCATCTGCGCCTTCGCCGCCCCGCTGATCGGTGGACCGATCGCGGGGCTGTTCGCCTTCTTCGCCCACCAGAAGGGCGACGCCGTGCAGCGCAACATCGCACTGGCGGCGGTGGCTGTAGCGCTGCTCGTGGTGATCCTGATCAGCTTTCTGCCCGGGACCTGGGATCTGCTCCTGCCCTGGGTGAACCTGCAGGGCCCGCTCCCGACCTGACTGCCCCCGCTGAGCGGGGGGCAGCGGACATGGTCCTCTCAGAGCACGCCCTCGAGGTCGAGCAGCGCCTTCTTCATCTCGGGACCGCCTCCGTAGTTGCCGATGCCGCCGCCGGACTGGACGACGCGGTGGCAGGGGACGATCAGCGGGATCGGGTTGTGGCCGCAGGCCGTCCCGGCGGCGCGGAAGGCGCGCGGGTTGCCGGCCGACTTGGCGATCTCGGCGTAGGTCTTCGTCCTCCCGTAGGGGATCCGGGCGACGGCGTGTAGAGCCCGGCTGCGGAATCCGGGCGAGGTCAGGCTCCAATCGACGGGCACGTCGAACTTCTGGCGGCGGCCCTCGAAGTACTCCTCGAGCTCCCGGCGCTCCTCATCGAGCCGGTGCGGAGCCTCGAGCACGCGCGGCGAGACGTGCGTGGCGAGGTCCTCCAGGGTCTCCTCGGCGGAGATCCGGCCGTCACGTCCGCCCGGCAGCTTGAGCCGGACGACGCCGCGATCGGTGCGGGCCACCAGCAGCTTGCCGAATGGCGAGTCCACCTCCGCGTAGGCGATGTCGATCAGGCCGTCGCGCTCAGCCCGGGCGAGGACGCCCTGGACGGCACGGTCCAGATCAGTTGCGGGTGGAGCCTGCTTGAGCATCTTCTCGAGTTGTTTGTCGGACAGCGGGTTCATGCGAATTCACCTCTGAGCTTCTGCAGGCCCTCGTGGACGTTGCGGCGAGCGGCAGCCTCGGAGCTGTCCATGGCCTGCGCGATTGCGGAATAAGACATGTCGGTGGCGTAGCGGAGGACGACGGCGCTGCGCTGCTTCGGCGGCAGAGCGCTGACGGCGCGCCAGAGTTCCGGATCGCCACTCGCGACGACCTGATCGGGCCTCGCGGTCGAGCTGGGGACGGACCCCGCGACCTCCTCCGCGTCTCCCGCCGGAACGGCCCGCTTGCTGCGGCTGCGGAAATGATCGATCGCCTTGTTGTGCGCGATGGTGAGGAGCCAGGAACGCAGGTTGCTTGCGTGACCCAGCCCGTCATAGGCGCGGAGGGCGGCGATGAAGGTCTCCTGGAAGACATCCTCGGCGTCGTGCGGGCCGACTGTCGCGACCAGGTAGCCGAGGACGTCCGAGCCGTGCTCGTCAAGCAGTTGCTGAAACGGGGGAAGCGACTCATTTTTCATCTGCCCTCTAAACGTCGCATACCGGCGTTTCGTGAGACCCTGGCGCCGCAAATGACCGACACCGACACCCGTGAGCTCGTCGCCCGAGCCCTGCTGGAGGACCTCGGATCCGGCGACGTCACGGCCGAGGCGGTCGTCCCCCAGGACGCGACAGGACGCGCGACGATCACCCAGAAGGAGGCAGGGGTGCTGTTCGGGCTGGACGTCGCCGCGGAGGTCTTCAGCCAGACGGGCGCCGGCGAGCTCGCGGATCGGGCGGCCGAGGGCGTGTGGCGCGACGACGTCCCGGCGGCCGTCGCCACCGCGGCGGGCCCCGCCCGGGCGCTCCTCGCCGCCGAGCGCACGGCGCTCAACCTCCTCTGTCACCTCTCCGGCGTCGCCAGCCTGACCGCGCGATTCGTCCGGGAGGTCGAGGGGACCGGCGCCCGCATCCTCGACACCCGCAAGACCACTCCTGGGTTGCGGGCGCTCGAGAAGGCCGCCG
>JBKPTM010000220.1:0-3722 GCA_046765935.1 Actinomycetota bacterium
CCATAGGGGCGCGGGCGGCCTCATCGGGATCGCTGGTGATCGCGACCAGCGCGGCGCCGTCGGGCAGGAGCGGCCCGGGGATGTACGGGTAGTACGGGAAGACCGAGGAGCCGATCACGAGGATCAGGTCGCGACCCTTGAGCGTCTCGGCGACCGGTCCGATCGCTGGCGGCAGCACGCCCTGGAAGAGCGGATGGCCCTCCGGGAAGCCGAGCCGCCCGCCTCCGGGCGCCGGGGATGCGAAGACCGGCAGCTTCTGGCGCTCGGCGAGAGCCACCGCGTCGTCCCAGGCGCCGCTGGCGTCGATGTCGGGTCCGGCGACCAGCACGGGGTTGCTCGCCTCCTCCAGCTGCTCGGCGAGCGCCTTGATCGCATCGGGGTCGGGCCCGGTTCGCGGCTCGGAGGTCCGCTCGACGACGGCGTCGGCTGCATCCTCGGCCGCGAGATTCCAGTCATCCATCGGCAGGGAGACGAAGGCCGGGCCCTTCGGAGCGAGCGACGCCGTGTGGATCGCGCGCGCGAGGGCGTGCGGGACGTCCTGGGCCCTCGGCGGCTCGAAGCTCCACTTGACGAAGGGATGGACGACGCGCGTCGCGTCCCGGTTGGTCAGGTTGGCCTGCATCGTGATGTGGGCTCTGACCTGCTGGCCGGCGGTCACCACGAGCGGCGAGTGGTTCGCCTGCGCGTTGAAGATCGCCCCCATCCCGTTGCCGACCCCGGGCGCCGTGTGCAGGTTGACGTGGGCCGGGCCGCCCGAGGCCTGGGCGTATCCATCGGCCATCCCAACCGCGACCGCCTCCTGAAGGCCGAGCACGTAGCGGAAGTCGTCGGGGAACTCGGCGAGCATCGGCAGCTCGGTCGAGCCCGGGTTGCCGAAGATCGTCGTCATCCCGTGCTTCCGGAAGAGCTCGAACGTGGCCTCTCTGACGCTCGCCATGGCCGAGGAGCCTATCCGGGCGGGGGCGCTCAGACCTGTGTGAAGTGCCGCGGCTCCGTTCGGCGGGTCGAGCCGCGCCTGATCGCGTCGTTGCCGAAGCGCTTGCGGATCTCGTCGATGGCGAAGTCGAGCGCCGGATCAAGCCGGGCGTCCAGCGGCAACTCGAGCTGTGCCTCGTGGCTGAGGTTGGCGACAGTGATCCCGAGGAGGGTGATGCCGCGGCGCTCGATCATCGGCCGGGAGGCCGCCAACAGAGCTCTCGCGGCCGCCAGGATCGTGCCGGTCCCCGCCGTCGGATGGGCCAGCGTCCGTGAGCGGGTGACGCGGGAGAAGTCGCCGAATCGAACCCGCAGGGTCACGGTCCGACCGGCCCAGTTCGAGGAACGCGCCCGGCGCGTGACCCGGTCGACCAGCGTGACGAGGAGCGCATCGAGATCCGATCGGGACCGCCCGCCGCCCGCGAAGGCCGACTGCGTTCCGATCGAGCGACGCCGCCGGCCCCGCCGGACCCGGCGCGGATCCCGGTTGTGGGCGACCGCGTGGAGGTGACGGGCCGCGTGGTTGCCGAGAAACATCGCGAGCTCCGCCGGGTCGCGCTCGCCGAGCTGCCCGATCGTGGTGATCCCGTGAGCGCGCAGCTTCTCGGAGGTCGCGTCGCCGACGCCCCAGAGTGCCTCGACCGGCAGCGGCTCCAAGAAGTCGGATTCCCGCTCGGGGTCGATGACGAGTAGCCCGTCGGGCTTGGCCGCGCGGCTCGCCATCTTCGCGAGCACCTTGGTTCTCGCCACACCGACGGTTACCGCCAGCCCGACCCGCTCCCGGGCCTGCCGCCTCAGCCGCTCCGCGATCTGACGTGGCGTCCCCGAGATCCGCTCCAGCCCCCTCACATCAAGGAAGGCCTCCTCCAGGGACAGTCCCTCCACCAGCGGCGCCGTCTCCTCGAAGAGGTCGAACAGCGCCCTGCTCGCCTCGGTATACGCCTCGAATCGCGGGGGAACTGCGATCAGGTGCGGACAGAGCTGCCGCGCCCGCCTTCCGCCCATCGCACCGTGGATCCCGTACGCCCGCGCCTCGTAGCTCGCCGCCATGACCACCCCGCCGCCGACAACCGTCGGGCGGCCGCGAAGGCTCGGATCGTCCCGCTGCTCCACCGAGGCGAAGAACGCGTCGGCGTCAGCGTGGAGGATCGACGCGGCCGATGGCACGAACGTATGTTCGCATCGCGGCCCGGTAGGTTCAAGGGGTGTTGGAGAAGGCCAAGGTCGCCACACGACTCCCGGCCCAGGACCTCGAGCGGGCCCGCCGCTTCTACTCCGAGAAGCTCGGGTTAGATCCGGTCGAGGAGCGGCCCGGCGGGCTCCGCTACGTCGTTGGAGAGACGGAGTTCGTCATCTTCGAGTCCGCCGGCGCGTCCTCGGGCGACCACACGCAGATGGCTTTCGACGTCGACGACATCGAAGGCGTGGTCGAGGAACTGCGCGGCCGCGGTCTCGTCTTCGAGGAGTACGACATGCCCGGGATGAAGACCGTCGACGGGATCACCGAGGTGCCCGGCCACTACCCGAGCAAAGGCGGCAAGGGCGAGCGGGCGGTCTGGTTCCGCGACAGCGAGGGCAACCTGCTCGGGATGGGCCAGGCGATCCGGTAACTCGGGACTAGGTCGCGGAGGCCTCTGCCGCGAGCACCCGTCTCTCGGCCAGCCCTCCGAAATCGACCGGCCCCGGCATGAGCTCCTCCGGCGGCGGGATCTCGATCCCGATCGCCGCCATCCGGCGCTTCAGTGCCTGGTAGGCGAAGCCATAGATCTGCGAGGAATGGTGGCCGTAGGAGAAGAAGTCAGAGGGGTCATCAGCCTCGGGCGGGCAGAAGACCTCGGCGGCCTGGGGCAGGAGCTCGGTGAGGCGGTTGAGAATCACCCTCTTCATCTCGGGTCGCTCATCGCAGACGTCCTTCAGGAACCGAACGCCGAAGGCGATGTGGCGGTGCTCGTCCTGTTCGACCTTGCGGAAGCCCTGATTGAACCCCGGGTAGACCTCATGCTCGTCGGTGTACTCGATCATGATCCGCTGGCCCGGCATCGCCAGCACTCCCTCGGTGACCATGTGGTAGGTGACGATGCCCTCGACGAAGAGCTGAAGGTCGTCGGGCTTCTCCTTGATCCGGTTGGCGATGTCGCGCAGCGAGTCGTCGAAGAGGAAGCGCCACGGGCCGAGCATCCGGTCCTCGATCTCGTGGAGCCGCTCGCGGAAGCTGCCCGACTGGAGTCCCATCACCTCACTCGCCCAGCGGTCAAAGAAGACGGCGTGGCGCATCTCGTCGACGAGCTGCGTCGCCAGGAAGGCCTCGACCTCGCCACTCGGGGAAGCGAGCAGGAAGGGCGCGAGATCGGCGGTCACGCGTTCCTCGCCGACATAGAAGCTGCCGATGCTGAAGGCGGTGTGCTGCTGAGCCTCGGCCGGGCTGACCAGCCAGTGCTCGCGGTCGGCGGAGAAGTCGAGTTCGTGAGCCCGCCAGTTCTGCCGCTCCCAGAGCGCGTAGAGCTGCTCGTAGCTCATCAGCCCTCCGCGAGGCCGCTTCGACTCCGCGGGATCGCCGGCGTCGGCTGAGGTGCCGTTCGGGCTCACCTTGCTTCCCCAGCTGCCGGCGTTCCGCGCCTGCTCGACGCGCTGTCGCTCCTCGCGGGCGAGCTCCGGCCCGTCGACGCCCTCGGCCCGGTCGATCCAGCGACCGAGGCGGGTCACCGGCGGGATCCGGCCCTCGACCTCGGTGAGGCCCTGTCTCATCG
>JBKPTM010000221.1:0-2799 GCA_046765935.1 Actinomycetota bacterium
GATGAGGACTGGTACTCGGCCTGGGAGCTGAACGTGATGGCCCCGATGCGCCTGATGCGCGCGGCCGCGCCCGGGATGAAGGAACGCGGCTGGGGCCGCATCGTGAACGTCTCGAGCACCGCCGGCAAGCGGCCCTCAGCCTCGATGCCCGAGTACTCGGTCGCGAAGGCGGCCGAGCTCTCCCTCTCGCGCCTCTTCGCCGACCGCTTCGCGCCGCACGGCGTCCTGGTCAACGCGATCTGCCCGGGGCCGGTCAAGTCCGAGCTCTGGATGGACGAGGGCGGCCTGCTCGACCAGTCGAAGGAGCAGGGCGGGCACGACACGCGCGATCAGGCCCTCGAGGCCGCCGGCTCCAAGCGCCCGATCGGCCGGCTCGCCGAGCCGGAGGAGATCGCCGGCGCCATCGTCTTCCTCTGCTCCGAGCACGCCTCGTATACCTCCGGCGCCGCCTGGAGCGTGGATGGCGGAACGGTCCAAGTCATTATCTGAACTCCTCCTCTCACCGGCCGAGGCCGCCGAGCTCGAGGCGCACGGCCGCACGGAGGCGGCGGTCCTCGTCCCGATGCACGGCTGGCCCGACCACCCCGGACTGGTTTTCACGGAGCGCCGCTCGGACCTGAGCCGGCACGCGGGCGAGATCTCCTTTCCGGGCGGCCGCCGCGACGAGGACGAGGATCTGCTTGACACCGCCCTGCGCGAGGCCGAGGAGGAGATCGGCCTGCCGCGCGACAACGTCGAGATCGCCGGCGCCCTCCCCCCGATCGGGACCTTCGTCACCAACTACAAGATCACCCCCTTCGTCGGCCTGATCGGGGAGGGCATGCGCTTCCAGCCCAACCCGACCGAGGTGGAGAGCGTCCTGGTCGCATCGCTGGACGACCTCGCGGCGGCCTACGAGAAGCGGCGCCTCGTCCGCCGCGGCGTCCCGATCAAGACCGACACCTATCTGATCTCAGACAAGCTGATCTGGGGCGCGACGGCCCGCATCCTCGCAATGCTGTTCGAGCGCCTCGACGACCGATACCCCGCACGGAGGTGATGGCTCATGTCGGATCAGAACAAGCGCACGACGAGGCGGGTTCTCGAGGAGCTCTTCGAGAAGGGGAACATGGACGCGGCGGACGAGCTCGTCCATCCCGACTTCGTCAACCACGAGGCGCCGCCGGACAATCCGCAGGGACCCGAGGGCCTCAAGGAGACGATCACCTGGCTCCGCGGGCTCTGGGGGCCGATGCGCTTCGAGATCGAGGACGAGATCGCCGAGGGCGACAAGGTGGTTGCGAGGGTGGTCATGCACGGCAAGCACGTTGGCGAGTTCCTCGGCAAGCAGCCCACCGGCGTGGAGTTCGCGACCAAGCAGATCCACGTCTGGCGGCTTGAGGACGGCAGGATGATCGAGCACTGGTCCGTGCGCGACGATCTCGGACAGGCCCTGCAGCTCGGGCTGCTCGACTGACCGATGAGTTTCGAGACGAGAGGAGGTCTGTAGGGACATGAGCAAGGTGAGAGCTGAAATCTCGATATCCCTGGACGGCTACGGTGCCGGCCCGAACGAGAGCCACGAGGACCCGCTCGGCGAGGGCGGCGAGGAGCTTCACGACTGGGTGGTCGGCCTGAAGGCGTGGCGCGAGCCGCACGGCATGGAGGGCGGCGAGGTCAACGCGAGCTCCGAGATCTTCGAGGAGCTACGGGAAAACGTTGGCGCCGAGATCATGGGTCGGGCCAAGTTCGGTCCCCCGGAAGGCGGCCCCTGGGACGATTCCTGGATCGGATGGTGGGGCGAGGACCCGCCCTTCCACATGCCGGTATTCGTGCTCACCCACCACGAGCGCGATCCGCTGACGCTCTCCGACACCACCTTCACCTTCGTCACCGACGGGATCGAGTCGGCTCTCGATCAGGCCAAAGAGGCCGCCGGCGAGGCGGACGTCTTCCTCGGCGGCGGCCCCGACAGCATCAACCAGTACCTGGCGGCGGGACTGGTCGACGAGATCGACCTGCACGTCGCTCCGATCCTGCTCGGCGGAGGCAAGCGTCTCTTCGAGGGCGTCGGCCCGGATTTGAAGCTTGAAGTGCTCCGCGCGGTCGAGGCACCCGGGGTAGCGCACCTCAAGTACCGCGTCGTGAAGTGACCGGGGCGGCCGGCCTCCGACGCCGGCCGGCCGCCCCATCACTGGTCCGACGCCTGCCGCTCTTTCTCCCCGGCGCGCTGGTAAACGCGGACGTACTTGGCCTCGAGCCGAACAGGAAACTTCGTGTTGGCGGGATCACCACCGTGGACTCCGCCGATCGCCTGGCTCAGGAGGAGGAAGGCTGGTTGCTTGACGTAGGGATTTCTCCGTCCAGGGTGGACGACGTCGGCCAGATCGACGCGATTCGCGAGCGAACCATCCAAGTAGATCTTGATTCTCTTGGGGCTCCAATCCATCGCCCAGAGATGGAAGCGGTCGGCCCACGCCTGGCCGCCGAGGCTGGCAAGTGACCGAGTGGCGGTGGACCAGCCGCACCAGCTCGGCTTCGGGTTGCACACGTTCGCGAGGACGGTGTTCTCGTAGTACTCCATGATGTCGACCTCGCCCCCGGCCGGCCCGACGCTGTTCCGCCTCGGGAATCCGTCACCCAGAGTCCAGAAAGCGGGCCAGCTTCCGGTCCGGGGGTCGATCCGGATTAGCGCCTCGACCCGGCCGTAGGTGAAGGAGAACCTGCTCGCGATCGAAGCCGAGGTGTAGCCGGCGGTGCGGCGGCTCAGCTTCCAATGCTGGCTCCGAGGACGATATCTCGGGTTCCGCACACTCTGGC
>JBKPTM010000222.1:0-4399 GCA_046765935.1 Actinomycetota bacterium
ACCTCCCGGTCACCGTCACCGAGGCGATCCAGGGCGGGGACATCGAGGTGCCGACGCTGAACGGAACGAAGACGATCCGCATCCCACCGGGCACCCAGCATGGAACTGTCCAGCGTCTCCGGGGCGAGGGCCCGCCCCACACCAAGGGATCGGGTCGCGGCGACATCTACTACCGGATTCGCGTCGACGTGCCGAGCGAGCTCACCGACGAACAGCGCGAGGCGGTCGAGAAGCTCGCCGAGTCCCTCAACGGCCGTAACCCGCGCGCGTCGCTTCTCGGGCAGGCCGCTCGGTCCGGGGCAGGAGGGAGAGTTGAGGACTGATGGCCGCGCGTAGAGGGCGCAGAAGTGCCGAGATGGAGGAGCGTCGCCTCGACGAGGAGCGCGGCGTCTTCATGATCTCGGTCGCGGCCGAGCTCGCCGAGATGCACCCCCAGACGCTGCGGATGTACGAGGCGCGCGGGCTGATCACGCCGAAGCGCTCGCCGAAGAACACCCGCCTCTATTCCCAGTCGGACGTCGAGCTGCTGCGCCGGATCCAGCGGATGACCAGCGAGGAGGGACTCAATCTGGCAGGCGTCGAGACGGTGCTCGAGCTCGAGCATCGCCTGGAACGGATGCGAGCCGAGCTGGCGCGGATGCGAAAGCGGGCGGCAGAGATGGAGTCGAAGATGACCGAGGAGCTCGAGCGGCTCCGCAGGTCGATCGGCGGCGAGCTCGTCCCGTACGGCGCCTACGAGCCGGAGAAGATGCGCCCGGCCGCCGGCACCAGGATCCCGATTCGCCGATCTCGCTAGTCACCTACGGCGCGAGCCAGCCTCCCCGGTAAGGAGGTGGGGAGGAGAGCAGGCGGCGCGCCACGCCCTCGATCGCCTCGAAGCCGCCGCCTCCCCAGGGAGCCTCGTCGGTGAGAACCGCGAGCGCGACCCGCTCGCCGCGGCGGTGCTCCAGCAGGGCCGCCTGGTGGGTGACCGGTCCCGTGTTGTGCTCTCCGCCGGGCGGGCGCCAGCCGCCCTTGAACCAGATCGACCAGCCTCCGCCCACGGCCTCGGGAATGCCCCAGCGCTCGACCGGGGTGATGCCGGCGAGCAATCGCTTGCCGTAGGCGCGGTGGGGGAGGGGGAGGTTGGCCTCCAGCCGGTAGAAGAACCGGGCCATGTCCGCGGCGGTGATCCGGTCGCCGCCCCAGAAACCGGGCGTCGGCTCGAAGTCCCTCATCCCCGCTCTCTCAGCGACCTCCTCCAGTCCCGCATCCCCGACCCGCGCGTAGATCGCGTCTGCGGCGCGATTGTCCGAGTAGGTGACCATCGGCCGCAGGAGCGCCTTCGTCTCGTTGTCGAGCGGCAGTCCCTCGCGATCGAGCCGCCTCAGCTCGGCCGCGAGCAGCAGCGCCTTGCTGACGCTGGCCGAGCTGAACTGACGGTCGTAGTCGTAGCCGCGGAGCCCGACGGAGCGGTCGATGACCGCAAAGGCGACGTCACCGCGCGCCGCGGCGAAGCCCTGCGCGCTCCGAATTGCTCGGGGCGAGGGATAGACGGTCCGCGGCCAGACCTTGTGCTGATCCCGTTGAGCGCCGTGCTGCCCCTGCTTCGCGGCGGCCTGTCCGCCGATGGCCAGCAGGGCGAGGCCGCCCAGCGCGATCAGCGCGCGCTTCATGAGCGCGTGTGGCTAGCTCTCGCCGACGGTCGCCAGCTCCGGGTCGAGTCCGGCATCGCTGAGCGCCTCGGCGGGATCGAGGTAGAGACGCCAGTAGGTGATCTTGCCGTCGCGAAAGGTGATCGTGTGCGCGTCGCGGGTCTCGACGACGAGGTCATCGCGCTCCCCCTCGCTGCGGGTGTGCAGTAGCGCCACGACTCGATCGCCGGCCGAGAGCAGCCGGAAATCACGGATCTCGACGTTCTCGAAGCCGCTCATCAGCATCTCGATCACGCGGCTGACCGCCTCGGGTCCCCGGTAGGTGCCGGGCGGCAGGTCGGGGTCGTAGACCTCGACGTCGTCGGTGTAGTACGGCAACACCCCGTCGATGCCCTCGCTGTTGAACGCCTCGATCAGGCTTTCGAAGATCTCGACGTTGGTGTTCGGCGCCATCCGTGACCCGTCCCTTTCCGCAGTCCATCCTACGCGGGGCCCAAACCCAGTGTCTACCCCACATTTGACGGGATCGTCGCCTGTCACAGATCTAAGTGTTATTGACATAGATTTCTTTACTTTCTCGACTGAACCGGCTACCATCTGCCCGGATGCAGCCAGACCGATTCACGATCAAGTCCCAGGAGGCGGTGGCAGCCGCGCAGCGGCTCGCGTCGGAGGCCGGCAACTCCGAGGTCGCCCCTCCCCATCTGCTCCTCGCCCTGCTCGAGCAGGACGAGGGCGTCGTCGTGCCCGTCCTGCAACGGCTGGGTGTCGACGCGCAGGACGCCCGGGCCCGAGCGCGCGAGGCGATCGAGAAGCTCCCCAAGCTGAGCGGCAACACCGCCCCCGACGTGCGGCCGTCGAGCGAGTTCGTCTGGGTGCTGCAGCAGGCGGAGAAGGAGTCGACGGGGCTCGGCGACGAGTACATCTCCACCGAGCACATCCTGCTCGCGCTGGCCGAGTCCAAGTCCGGCGTCTCCGATCTGCTGCCCGATCGGAAGGACCTGATCAAGGCGGTCTCCGAGGTGCGCGGACCACATCGCGTCACCTCCCCGAACCCGGAGGACACCTTCGGCGCCCTGGAGAAGTACGGGCGGGATCTGACGGCCGAGGCCGAGAGCGGCAAGCTCGATCCGGTCATCGGGCGCGACGAGGAGATCCGCCGGATCATCCAGGTCCTCTCCCGACGCACGAAGAACAACCCGGTCCTGATCGGCGACCCCGGAGTCGGGAAGACCGCGATCGTCGAGGGTCTCGCCCAGCGCATCGTCTCCGGGGACGTACCCGAGTCGCTCCGCGACCGCCGGGTGATCGCACTCGACATCGGAGCGCTGCTCGCCGGCTCGAAGTACCGGGGCGAGTTCGAGGAGCGGCTCAAGGCAGTCCTCAAGGAGATCCAGGCCGCCGAGGGCCAGGTCGTCCTCTTCATGGACGAGCTCCACACGATCGTCGGCGCCGGGGCGGCCGAGGGCGCCGTCGACGCATCCAACCTCTTGAAGCCGATGCTCGCCCGCGGCGAGCTGCGGGCTGTGGGCGCCACCACCCTCGACGAGTACCGCAAGCACATCGAGAAGGACGCGGCCCTCGAGCGGCGCTTCCAGCCGGTCCTGGTCGGCGAGCCGGACGCCGGCGACACGATTGCGATCCTCCGCGGACTGAAGGAGCGCTACGAGGTTCACCACGGTGTGAGGATCACCGACGCCGCGATCGTCGCCGCGGCCACGCTCTCCGACCGCTACATCGCGGATCGCTTTCTGCCCGACAAGGCGATCGACCTGATCGACGAGGCCGCCTCGCGGCTGAAGATCGAGATCGACTCCATGCCGACCGAGATCGACGAGGTCGAGCGGCGCATCCAGCAGCTCGAGATCGAGCGCGAGGCGCTGAAGAAGGAGAAGGACGAGGCTTCCGCTGAGCGCCGCGAGGCGATCGAGTCGGAGCTCGCGGATCTCCGCGAGCGCTCCTCTGAGATGAAGGCTCGCTGGCAGAACGAGAAGAGCGCGATCGACGAGATCAAGTCCGCGAAGGCCGAGCTCGAGGAGGTCCAGCGCGAGGCCGAGCGCGCCGAGCGCGACGCGGATCTCGAGCGCGCCGCGGAGCTGCGCTACGGGCGCATTCCGGAGCTCGAGAAGAGGGTCCAGGACGGCGAGGCGAAGCTCGCCGAGCTCCATCGCGACGGCGGCTCGATGCTGACCGAGGAGGTCACCGAGGAGGACGTCGCGGAGGTCGTCGCCAAGTGGACCGGGATCCCGGTCTCGCGGCTGATGGAGGGCGAGGTCGAAAAGCTGATCCACATGGAGCAGCGGCTCCACGAGCGCGTGATCGGGCAGGACGAGGCGGTCGAGGCCGTCTCCGGCGCCCTGCGCCGCTCCCGCGCCGGGCTCTCCGACCCGGATCGGCCGATCGGCAGCTTCCTCTTCCTCGGACCCACCGGCGTCGGCAAGACGGAGCTCGCCCGGGCCCTGGCCGAGTTCATGTTCGACTCAGAGCAGGCGATGGTCCGGATCGACATGTCCGAGTACATGGAGAAGCACGCCGTCGCCCGCCTTATCGGCGCGCCCCCCGGCTACGTCGGCTACGAGGAGGGCGGCCAGCTCACCGAGGCCGTCCGCCGCCGGCCGTACTCGGTGATCCTGCTCGACGAGATCGAGAAGGCGCACCCCGACGTCTTCAACGTCCTGCTCCAGATCATGGACGACGGCCGCCTCACCGACGGCCAGGGCCGCACCGTCGACTTCAAGAACACCGTGCTGATCATGACCTCGAAC
>JBKPTM010000223.1:0-5641 GCA_046765935.1 Actinomycetota bacterium
CGTGCGGGTCCGGGGCGATCCAGCGGACGTGATGGGTCCAGGGGCGCGGCGGGAAGCTCCAGCTCTCGCGGGACGGAATTGCCTGCAGGGCCTCGAGCTGCCTCCACGGCTGGCCGTCCCGGCAGACGAAGAGGCGACTCGGCTCGGTGCCGGCGTACAGCGCGCCATCCGAGGCACTGAGCGCCACCGAGAAGACGTCGCGCTCGGGCAGCTCCACCGGCTCCCACTCCTGCCCGCCGTCCTCGCTGAGCACGGCGCCATCTCCCTGCGTCCCGACCAGGACCCGCTCGTCCTGGGCCGCGACGCAGGTCGCGGCTACCCCGTCGAGAGCGGGACGCGCCTCCCACGAGCCTCCGTCCCCATCGAGCCGAACGACCTGGCTATCGCGGGTGCAGAGGAAAACGCGCACCTAGTCGAGCCACCCTTCGTAGGGCACCGGACCGCGCCGCCGCCGCTCCCCGTACGCGTCGGCGACGCTCTCCGTCTCCTCGTCGACGCCGGCGCCATGGCTCTTGGCGAGCTCGGAGACCGGATAGACGATTCGCGCGGCGGGGCGCGCGCCGATCTGGACGACGACGCACCTACCCTCACCCGCGACCAGGGTGTGCGGCGTGCCGGGCGGGCAGTGGACGAAGTCCCATTGCCCGAGCTCTCGCTCCTCGCCGTCGATCAGCAGCCTGCAGCTGCCCGAGAGCACCAGAAAGTCCTCTTGCACGTCCTCGTGGTGGTAGAGGGCGCTGAGCTGGCCGGGCTCGATGACGTTCACGTTGATCCCGATCTCGGGGAACGGATCGTCGCCCTCGAACTCGCAGACCGATGTACGCCCGGCTCCGCCCCGCCACTCCGCGCCACGCGCGTTGATCACGAACCACGAGGACGAGCCGGTCTGCTCACTCACGGGAACAAGCCTAAGAGGTGAGGGCCAGCGCTAGGGCGAGACCGGCTGCGACGTCGGCGCAGGCCCGAGCGGGGTGCCGCCGTAGATCACGTTGCTCTGCGCGTCCTGGTAGGTCTGCCAGGGGATCGTGCCCTGCTGGGCGACGCCCGGCTTGCTGAAGTCGCAGACGCCCGAGGGGAAAAGGGACTGAAGCTGAGCCCACTCGGCGTCGGTGAACGGGATCGGCACCGGGACCGGCCCGGCCTTCAGCACGTAGTCCGATCGCTGGAGCGGCTTCAGCTGGCACTTGTTCGCGTCGGTGGTGATCGCATCGCCGGCCACCATCCTCGGCGTGCCATAGACCGGGACGACCGGATCGCCGCAGAGGCCGTCGGTGAGCTTCTGTCCCGCGCCGTCATAACAGCGGTCGGATAGATCGCTTGGCTTGTCCCGGGCCACCTTCTGGGCGAGCGAACCCGAGCCCGTGTCCTTCTCGATCGCGGTGAGCCAGCGGTCCATCGCGATCAGGCTGTTGTGCTCGCACTGGGCATCGCCGACGATCGGCGCCGGTCCCTCCCAGATCAGCTGGTTGGCGTGGCCGCCGTGCTCGCGGTTCAGCCGTGCGCGGACCGCGAAGGCCCGATAGGAGTCGTGGAAAGCTCCGGGGTCCGGGCCGCGACAGTCGATGATCGCCGTCTGGTCGAGGTTGTTGGTCTCGTTGATCATCCCGCTCCGGTAGGCGTTGGCCAGGGCCGGCGCGGTCCCCGTGTCGATCCGGGCGGCGGTGGGATTGGTGTCGATGTCGACGCCGCCGATCTTGGCGTTCAGGTCGACGAACTGGGCCGGAGTGATCTGGCCCTTCTCGAGCGCGTCGAGGCCGTACTGCACGCCGACGTTGTCGATCGGCGGCACGGCGAACCCTCGGCCGATCTGTTGCTCTGCGGGCGACCACGTGGCGGGTGGGTTGGGGCCGAAGACGTTGATCGCGGCGTCCGTGATCGTGCACCGGACCCCGCCCGGATTCGTCTGGGCGTTGTAACGATTGGCGTCGGTCGTGCCCGAGCACGGATCGGTCGGCACGGCGACGTGCCACTGGGCGTTGTCGCTGACCTCGGAGTTGACGATGGTGACATGGCCCTCGACGTCGGCCATCTGGGTCGGCAGCCAGAGGACGCCGCTTCCCCACTTGGACGGATCGGTGAAGTAGGCGAGAAGCAGGTGATAGTCGAGGAACTGCGTCGCCGTGCTCCAGGCGTCGGGGAACGAGCAGGTCGGCAGGATCCCCTGGTAGACGCCGGGGTAGGCGTTGGCGATCCACTGCTCCGCGAGCGAGCCACCGGAGCACCCGGTCCCGATCGTGTATCGCAGCGTCCCGTAGGTCTTGGCGATGTACTCCTTGGCCATGATCAGCGACTCGGCCTGCAACGGCAGGTTGCAGTTGTGACCGCTGTTGTCGAGCGCCGTCGACATCGTCAGGAAGCCGTGTCCGAGCGCATAGGTGCCGGCGTCGCCGGTGGGAGATGAGCTGCCGGTCGTGTCCGGCGCGCCGGCCGTCTCGTAATCCACGCCGCAGCTTGCGCCGTGGAGGATGAGCAGCTTGTGGTTGAACTGCCGCTGGGGGTTGAAGGTCGTCCACGGCTTCCCCGGCTGGAACAGGGCCGCGACCTGGTACTGGTCGCGATCCATGTAGCCCGTCTCGATCCGGACGATGAAGGGGAGGGTGACGCCCTGGTCGGTGGTCGTCTGGGCGACATCCGAGGGCGGGTTGGCCGGGTCGTACGGCTGGAAGCCGCTCTTCGTCGGGTCTGTGGACTTGTAGATGTAGCGGTAGCTAGGCGGCTGGTTGCATTGGCTGTCGACCGCGGTCGATTGACAGGTCCAGGGCTGCAGCTGGGGACCGGAGAGGACCGGGCCCCCGGTGGGATGGTTGGTCAGGGTGATCTGCGCTCCCGTCGCGCCGGGCAGTGTCGCCTGGAGCTGGTTCGGACCGAGAGCGAGACCGGTCACGAGACCCTCGAAGCGACCGTCGGCGCGCACGGCGAACGCGCCGGTCACGTCGTTGCCTCCGAGCGTCACCCGCGCGAGCCGAGGATTCGAACCGGGTGGCAAGTCGACCGCGACCAGGGCGGATCCGCCGCTGACCAGATCCGCGCGGCCGGACAGGACCGAGATCGAGAGCTGCGGCTTCGCGGGCTTGGCCGCGGCCTCAGCTGGCCCGGCCAGCAGGCACGCAAGCAGCGCCGCAAGCAACGCACCTCTGATGAGAGCCCCCCAAGGCTTCACGGCGAGGAGCATTACGCATGCGTCCCTGCCGTGCGCCGGTTCTAAGTGGCGAGGGCCAGAATCGAACTGGCGACACCACGATTTTCAGTCGTGGTCAGGATCTCCCGGACGTTGTGGCGTTTGGGTATTTTCGCCGGAAATGAGTGATTTGCGGTGGAGGCGTCAGGGTGGTCGTTGCGGTTGTTTCCGGGTGGTGTGTTGCCCTTGAGTTGCCCAACGCAGGGTGCTGCTTTGCATGGAAAGCAGCGGTGTCTGGCGAGATACTGAGAGGGAGATGTCGGAGGATGACTTCGAGTCGGTGCGCAACCTACGGGACGCTTTCAACGCGTTCATGCGGGGTGAACGCTCGAGCGAAGACCTCGCACAACTCCTGCATCCCGAGATCGAGTACTACTGGCACGACCAGCGCACCTACCCAGACACTCCGCAGCACCTCCAGGGCGCCCCGGCGGTAGTTGCGTTCATGGAGCAGTTCCGAGACGGGTGGGAAGACCTGGCCCAGGAGCCGCTCGAGCAGGTCGAAGCTCCGGACGGTCGCGTCGTGGATCTAGTCCGTCAAACCGGTCGAGGGCGCGAGAGCGGCGTCCCAATCGAAATCCATTTCTTCGAGGTCTGCACGATCCGAGATGGCAAGCTGCGCCGCGTCGAGTACTTCCGCCATCGCGCCGACGCTCTAGAAGCCGCCGGGCTGTCGGAGTAGGCGATGTCGCACAGGAACCTGGAGGTCGTGCAGCGGATCTATGCCCGGTACGCCGACGACCCTGATGCGGTTCGAGACGCCTACGCATCGGACTTCGAATTCGACGTCGCGGAGATCGGGCCGGACATCGGGATCGTCGCGGGCTTCGATGCGGCGACCGAGGCCATGCGGCCGTACTTCGACAACTTCGACGACTTCCGGATGGAGATCGACGAAGTGCTCCACGCCGACGATAGGAACCTGGTGGTCGCGATGCACGACACCGGTCGCATGCACGGAAGCGACTTCGAGGTCACGAACCACCGCTTCCACGTCTGGACCTTCCGCGAGGGCAAGGTCATCCGCTTCTCGGCTCACCTCGACCGCGATCGAGCCTTCGATGCCGCCGGGTTGTCGAGGTAGTGCTTTGGACGAGAAGCGGTAGTCCCGCTTTGCATGGAAAGCAGAACTCCGTCGAGAGATACTGCGCGGACAATGTCGAAGGAGAACGTCGGGGTCGTGCGAGCCGTGATCGATGGCTGGCTTCGAGGCGACCCTTCGACGCTCGATCTGCTTGCGGAGGACGTCGTCTATGTAGCCCCCCCGACGATGCCTGGCGGACAGACCTATCACGGGCACGAGGGCGTCCTTCAGTGGGTGGTCGACTGGCGGGCGGAGTGGGCGGACTACGAGCTCGAGATCGAGCGGGTCGAAGACCTTGGGGATCGGGTCATGACAGTCGAGCGCAACAAGGCGACGGGAAAGCGAAGCGGCGTGGAGGTCGATATGCGGACGTTCTCGCTCTGGAGCTTTCGGGACGGCAAGGTGATCCGCTGGCAGGGCTTCCCGACTGAGGAAGCAGCCCTCGAAACCGCGGGACTGTCGGAGTAGGGCTCTGGACGAAAAGCGCTAGCCGCTCTGCATGGAAAGCGGCGGTCTCCACGCCGACGGATACCCCGGGCAAACATTCGTTGCGCGGCTCCGTATCGAGGAGTAGCTTTGGCCTGCAAAGGATGGAGCCGGCTTGACCGGCCCAGCCAATTGCTTCGTCCGGCCCTCCCGGCTTCCACCCGGAGAACAATCGGCCTCGGCTGAGGCCGAAGGAGTGGTAGCCATGCGAAAAGCGATCATGATCACCGGGCTGGTTCTCGCGCTTGGCGTTCTGGCCCCTGCGACGGCTCTCGGCAAGGCGGGCGGCACGGATCGTCCGATCCAAGGCAATGGATCGGGAACCACCGTCCTCGACCTCGGAACCCTGACCTTCACCGCCGATGCAACGGGGGTCACGAGCCACCTCGGGAAGACAACCTTCCAGTTCGACAACGGAGTGCTCACACCCACCGGGCCGAACACCTTCACCATCACCATTTCGGTCACCATCACCGCGGCGAACGGCGACCAGCTGTTTGGCGATGTCAGCGGCAGCGGGACGATCGACGCTTCGGGAGGCTCCACAGGCACGACGGTGACCACGATTACCGGCGGCACCGGGCGCTTTACGGGCGCCAGCGGAAGTGTCAGCGGCCCGTTCACCCAGACGCCGATCTCCATGAGCGCGACGACGGCGACCTTCGCCACCACGTTCTCGCTGAGCGGCACGATCAGCTACTAGCGAACCCGAGTCGGGAGACATCAAAGGGGACCCTCGTTGATGAGGGTCCCCTTCATTTGGTCGGCGGGCGGTGCCGTTAGGCGTCTGCGACTAGTCAACCGCCGCTTTGGACGAAAAGCAGCTATGAGTGATAGGACTGACTGAGCCCCCGGCGCCGCCAGAGGCTGCTACAGCGTCGACGGCATCTGCT
>JBKPTM010000224.1:0-7329 GCA_046765935.1 Actinomycetota bacterium
CCCGAGGGCGCCGCCGCCGTCGGCATTCCCGACGACGAGCGCTTCGTCGGCCTGCTCCATCTCGGCACACCGGTCCAGCAGCAGCGCGCGCCGGAGCGGCTCCCCGCCGATCAGGTGATCGAGTTCCTCGAGTGATCCGAGCCACCTCGTGATCTCCCGCAACGACGCGCTCCAGGCGATCCAGGAGCACCCCTTCGACGTGATCGTCGTCGGGGGCGGGATCACCGGCGCGGGAGTGGCGCTGGACGCCGCATCGCGTGGCTACTCCGTGGCCCTGCTCGAGCGCGACGACTTCGCCAAGGGGACGTCGAGCCGGTCATCGAAGATGGTCCACGGCGGGCTCCGCTACCTGCAGAACTTCGATCTCGGGCTGGTGCGCGAGGCCCTGCTGGAGCGCCAGCTGCTGGTCCAGCTCGCGCCCCATCTCGTCTACCCGACGCCCTTCCTGGTGCCGGCCCTGGGCGAGGATCGCCGCGATCTGCGCATCGGGATCGGACTGAACATGTACGACGTGATGGCGACCTCCCGCATCGGGCGGGGTCGCAGCCAGCGAACCGAGCACTCTGGCGAGGCCTATTACTGGTCGCCCGACCGCCACCGCACGATCTCGGGGGAGGAGGCGAGCGAGCTGATCCCGGCCCTCGAGCCGATGCATCCGAGCTCGGCCTACCTGTTCTACGACTGCCAGACCGACGACGTGCGCCTCGTGCTCACGGTCCTCGGTGAGGCGGAGCGCTTCGGCGCCGTAGTGCTGAACGGGGCGGAGGTGACCGACGTTCTCGACGACGGCGGGCGGGCCGCGGGCGTCGCTTTCCGGGAGGCCGAGTCCGGCGCCCGCATCGAGGTTCGTGCCGACAACGTCGTCAACGCCACGGGGGTCTGGGCCGACCGCATCCGCCCGGATGAGCTGCTCACCGAGGAGGAGATCCCGCGCATCAGGCCGAGCCGCGGCACCCACGTGACCATCTCGACGGAGCAGCTCGACATCGGCACGGCCGCCTGCATCGTCCCGGCGGGAGGAGAGCGCACGATCTTTGCCCTGCCCTGGTACGGCCGGGTCCTGGTCGGGACGACCGACAACGATTACGAGGGCGACATCGACCGGATCCCCCCGAGCGAGAACGACATCGAGTATCTGCTCGAGGCGCTGAACGGCTACTTCGGGACGGACCTCGGTCCGGGCGAGCTGACCGGGGCCTATGCCGGGGTCCGGCCCCTGATCTCGAGTGGCGATCCGAAGAAGTCCGTCGACATCTCCCGCCGGGCGGAGCTCTACGAGACGTCGTCGGGCATGCTCACGATCACCGGCGGCAAGCTGACGACCTTCCGTCGCATGGCCGCGCAGGTCGTCGATCGGATCACCGAGCGGGATGGGCGGGACGCGGAGTGCCGCACCGACGACATCCCGCTCGGGATGACCGCACGTCCCGACGACCTCGAGTCGCCAGTCGAGCTTCCCGACGGGGCTACAGACCAGCTCGCCTTTCGCTACGGCCACGCGTCGCGGGCCGTCCTCGACCTCTGCGGGGAGCGCCCGGAGCTCGCCAAGCCGATCGTTCCCGGCCATCCGGATCTGCTCGCCGAGGTGGTGATCGCAGCGCGGCGGGAGCAGGCGCGTTCCGTGGCCGACGTACTCCTCAGGCGCACCCGCCTCGGCCTCGTGGCCGCGCCCGAGCTGCGAAACGCGGACGCCACCGTCGCGGTCGCGCGGCTGCTGGGCGAGGAGCTCGGCTGGAGCGACTCGCGTACAGCCGCGGAACAGGAGGAGTGGGGCAGGGTCGCCGCGGCTGAGGGCCTCGATCCGACCCGCATCCCGGCGCAGTAGGCGGGCGCTCGCGATTAGCATGCGGCGCCAAGTGGCGTTGAGGGACGAACACCTCGCCGACCTTCACCAGCGGGCCAGAGAGCTCGAGGTGCCTCGGTACCGGATGCTGCCCAAGGACGAGTTGATCGAGGCGATCGAGGAGCGCCAGGGGGAGGGGGACTCCGAGTTCGCCGGGCGCGACGAGGCGGTCGACGCCGGCCTCGAGCGCCCGCGCCGCGAGCCCGACCCACGGCCTCAGGAGGCTGAGGCCCCCGCAGCCGCCGCCGAGACCGAGTCTGTCTCCGATCAGGCCGGTGACGGCGAGGAGGTGGCCACCGAGGCCGTCACCGGAGTGCTGGACCGGATGCCGCAGGGCTACGGGTTCCTGCGGCTGAGCGGGATGCACGAGGCGGAGGGCGACGTCTACGTCTCGGCCTCCCAGATCCGCCGCTGCGAGCTGCGCCCGGGCGACGAGGTGGCCGGCCCGGCCCGGGCTCCCCGTCGTGGCGAGCGCCATCGGGCCCTCGTCCGGGTCGAGTCCGTCAACGGGCAGGGCCCGGAGGACGAACGGCGCCACTTCGAGGACCTGACCGCAGCGCCACCCAGTCGACGCATCTTCGCCCCCGACGCCGAGCTCGACCCGCTGGTGCGGGCCGTCGACCTACTCGGCCCCCTCGCCTTCGGCCAGCGCGTTCTGATCCTCGCCCAGCCGCGATCGGGACGGACGACCCTCCTTCGCGCCCTCGGCTCGGCAATCGCCGGGACCGACGCCCACCTCTGCGTGCTGCTCGCCGACGAGCGCCCCGAGGAGGTGCCGCAGTGGGAGGGGGCGCTGCCCGAGGCGGAGATCTTCGCCGCCACCGCGGACGAGGAGCCCCGCGAGCAGGTCCGAGAGGCCGAGCTCGCGATGGGCCATGCAAAGCGGCTCGCCGAGGCGGGGGGCGATGTGGTCGTGCTGGTTGACTCACTGAGCCGGCTGGCGCTCGGCTATCGCGATCCGGCTCGGGTGAAGCGCATCTTCGGTGTGGGACGCGAGCTGGGCGAGGACGGGACCGGGTCGCTGACCGTGATCGCGACCGTGCTCGAGTCGGACGACCGCGGCTCCGAGGTTCGCGATGCGGTGGAGACGACCGAGAACCTGATGCTCCACCTTGACGCCGGCCTCGCCGCCAAGGGGATCTTCCCTCCGCTCGTTCCCGGGGACACGCGGTCAGCGGGTGAGGACGCGCTGCGAGATCCCGAGGAGCTGGAGAAGGTCCGGCGCCTGCGGGCCGAGTTCGCCGAGATGGACCCCGAGCAGTCCGCCCGGGCGCTCGCCGATCAGATCGCGGAGACGTCCAGCAACGCCGAGTTGCTCGCCCGGCTCTAGGCGCCCGGACCGGTCAGGGGCAGGCCGCCCCACTGCTTCAGCCCATTGCTCGTGCAGTTCGTGTGGCCCGGGTTGGCATCGAGGTCGGTGATCGAGAGCGTGCCCTGAGACCGCGGCGCCCGCGGCTTCTTGCCGCGGTTGGGCTTGTCGATCGTGCCGCGAACCGTGCCGCTGAAGTCGGTGAACGTGTAGGAGAAGCGGAACGCATAGCGCCCGGGCTTCGGCTTCTTCCCGGCGGGCTGTGGCGCCTTCGTCACCTTGACCGCAACGTCGAGTGTCCTGGTGAACGACAGCCGTGAGGTTCCCTGCCCCGGGTCGTTCATGCAGAGGAGGGGCACGTTCGCGAAGTCGATCCGGACGAGCTGGCGCGGCGTGAACTTGTTCTTCGTGCGCGGCTTGTTCTTGAAGACGAACCGCAGGGTGAGCGTGCCCGGGGGCGTCGGCGGGGAGGTGGGCGAGGAGTCGATCGGAACGCGAACCTCCCGGATGCGCGTCGCACCCTGGGCGCACGGCACGATCAGCGCCAGGGCGAAGAGCGAGACGAGCCCGATGGTCAGCGAGCGCTTCGTGACCGCAATGCTAGGCGCGGTCGCGCCCGCCGTAGGCGATGCTGCCCCAGGAGGGCTCGGCGGAGAGCTCGATCAACTCTGAGTCGCGGTCGGGCTGGACGTAGCCGAAGGTCTGCGTCGACTCGTCGAAGACGATGTCGAGCTCGCCCTCCTTGACCCGCTGATCGAGCCAGGCGCCACGGAAGACCAGGCGGCGGAGCCAGTGGACGAGGCTCTTGTTGGAGGGGCCGACGAGCTCCTCCCAGTTCTCGTTGACGTGCTCGCCGAGCGGAGAGCAGGGCTCGCGGATCTCGCCGTTCACGGCGAGCTCGAGCAGGTCCTCGAGCTCGTGCTCGTCGAGGCCCTGGCGCACGAAGTCGAGCTTGACCGCTGCCTGCTCGACGCGCTGCGCGAAGTCCCGCTCGTTGAACGAGAACCGGAGCTCTCCGTACTCGAGCACGTAGTCCGCGCCGGACTCGTAATTCCCTCTGCGTGCGGTCTCGTCCACCGGTCGGAGCATCTTCGCGCATGAGCCAAGTCGTCGCCAACTCCGGCCCCCTCCTGAACGGGCGGTTGCAGCAAAAGGGATCCCAGGGTCCACGTAGACGTGTGCTACCGGAACGCGCATCCTTCGAGATGGTCGTTGACCACCCCGATCGCCTCCATCGTCGCGTAGAGGGTGGTCGGCCCGACGAAGACGAAGCCCCGCCCCTTGAGCTCCTTGGCCAGCGCCTTGGACTCGGGAGTGGTGGGCTGAAGCTCCTCGAGCGTCTTGGGCGCGGGAGGGTCCTCGTCCGGCGCGAACGACCAGATCAGCTGGTCGAGCGACTCGCCGTTGGAGTGCATCTCGCGGACGGCTTTCGCGTTCGTGATCGCGGCCTCGATCTTCTTCTGGTTGCGGACGATGCCGGCGTCGGCCAGCAGCCGCTCGATCTCCTTCGGCCCGTACTCGGCGACCTTCTCGACCTCGAAGCCGTCGAACGCGCGGCGGAAGTTCTCGCGCTTGCGGAGGATCGTGAGCCAGGAGAGGCCCGACTGGAATGCCTCGAGGGTGAGCCGCTCGAAGAGCTCGTTCTCGCCGTGCAGCGGGCGGCCCCACTCGTCGTCGTGGTAGCCGATGTAGTCGTCTGTGCTGAGCGCCCACCAGCAGCGCGGCTTCCCGTCGGGACCCGGCTCGACGCCCTTCATGGCTGGTAGGGCGGGGCGACGCCCCAGCCCCAGCGCGGCACCGGAGCCTCCTGGGGGACGTCCTTCGCGCCGGGCTGCGAGTTGTGGAGGGCGAGCCGCGTGCCCCACTCGACATAGGCCATGAAGGCGGAGCGGAACTCGGGATCGTCTGGCAGACGGGCGTCATCCGCGGCCAGGCTCATCAGGGTGGCGAAGCGCAGGCGCTGCTCCGGGGTGATCGCCAGATCCTTGTGCTTGCCGACCATGCGGTGGTAGCCACCAAGCTTCTCGGTGTAGTCGGCCGGCCCGCCGAAGACCTCGGACCACCAGAGGATCACGTTGTCGCGATGCTCGCGGCTGACGCCGTCGGGGAAGAGCGGCGAGATCAGCTCGTCCCCCTCCACCCGGTCGTAGAAGGCGTCGATCAGCCGCTCGAACGCCTCGTGGCCGCCCGCCCACTCGTACAGCGACGGCGGATCACCGGATTCGGCCATCCCATGAAGCTACCGAGGGGGCCGCGCCGGCTATCGCTCCTGGCCGAAGATCCGGAGCAGGAAGAGGAAGAGGTTGATGAAGTCGAGATAGAGGGCAAGGGCGCCCATGATCGCCGCCCGTCCCGCCGCGTCGCCCGAGATCCCCTCCCGGTTGATCTGCGTGAGCTTCTGCATGTCGTACGCGGTGAGCGCGGCGAAGATCGCCACTCCCGCGTACGTCGTGATCCAGTAGAGCGTGTCGTTCGCCCAGAAGATGTTCACGACCGTCGCCAGGATCAGGCCGATCAGGGCCATGAAGGCGATGGCGCCCAGCTTCGAGAGGTCGATGTCGGTGATCGCGCCCCAGACCGCGAGCGCGCCGAACATCCCGGCGGCGATCAGGAAGGCCGTGAAGATCGACTGGGTCGTGTAGAGCTCGAAGATGAAGGCGAAGGTGACTCCGACCGTCGCCGAGTAGAGGAGGAAGAGGAAGGTCGCCACCCCGACCGAGATCCGGTTGATCGCGAAGCTCAGCCCGAAGACGATCCCGAGCTGGGCGACGATCACCGCGATGATGATCCCGGGCGTCTCGGTGATGTCTGTGAGCAGGGTGTCGCTCGAGCCGATGATCGCGGCGACGCCACCGGTGACCCCGAGTCCGGTGAACATCCAGAGGAAGACGCGCTGGAGGAAGTTCGAGTCCGCCCGGGCGACTGCGACGGGCGGCTGGGCTGCGTACTCCACGGCGGCGACGCTACCCGAAGGCGGGGACGATAGGGGCGAGGATCGCCTCCCCAGCGCTGACAAGAGTGTGGGCAGGGTTCCACGCAGGTTCAGGGCACTTGAGCACCGAAGTTTCCTCGGCTTCGAGGTTCGCGTCGCGACGACCTGGACCAGCCGGTTGCTCGGCCTGGCACTGCTCTCGCGTGAGCAGGCCGGCGCGGGGCTCCTGATCCCCGGCTGCCGCAGCGTCCACACGATCGGAATGCGGTTCCCGCTCGACCTGCTCTTCCTGGACGGCGAGGGGCTCGTGATCGAGTTCTACCGCGATGTGCCGCCAGGCCGGATCTTCCGCTGCCGGAGGGCCGAGGCCGTGCTCGAGCTCCCCTCGCCCTGACTGGTGAGATTTGTGACCCACCAGGGCGTGTGTGACGAATCACCAGTCATTTGTCCACTCGGGTGGATTAGGATCGGAAAGCTTCCGCAAAGTCCGGGGATTTAGGAAAGGACAGCGGCGAAGAGGAGCATGGATGCTGGCGCGCCTTCTCATCCTTGGTGAGACTGGCCTCTATAGGGAAGCGCTGGCGGGGTCGCTTAGGCGGGATGACCGCTTCGAGGTGGTCGCGGTTGCGGCCGACGTCGAGGAGGCCCTAGGCGTTCTCGATCATGTTGAAGCCGACGTCCTCCTAGTGGAGACGCGCACGACCGACGGGGCAGATGCCTTACGGAGGCTCGCGGCAGCTGCGCCGCAAGTCAAGCTGGTTGCCCTCGATGTTCCGGATGTCGAGCGCGAGGTGATTGCTGTCGCCGAGGCCGGGGCGTCGGCCTATGTCACACCCGACGGATCGATGGAAGACCTCGCATCCGTCGTCCAAAGAGTCGAGCGCGGAGAGGTTCTCTGCCCGCCCGTAATGACGGCGGGGCTCTTCCGACGGGTGGCGGCCCTCGCGCGCGAGCGTCGACTCGACCCGATCGAAGAGAAGCTGACGGCGCGGGAGGTCGATGTCCTGAGGCTGATCGAGGAAGGGCTCTCGAACAAGGAGATCGCAGCTGCGCTCACGATTGAGGTCCCGACGGTCAAGAACCACGTGCACAGGATCCTGGAGAAGCTCCACGTCCACAGCCGCTCTGAGGCGGCTGCGCAGGCGCACCGGCACAGCCTCGCAAGCCCCCGCGCCTGTCTCTTATACACATCTGACGCTGCCGACGACACGTCAGAGGTGTAGTTGTCGGGGGGGGGCGGGTCGG
>JBKPTM010000225.1:0-7815 GCA_046765935.1 Actinomycetota bacterium
GTTCGCGGTCGTCGTGTTGTCGTTGTTGACCGAGTTGCCCGCGTAGAACGCGTTCCGTGAGTCGACGGCGAAGCCAGTGGTGGTCAGCCGCAGGCTGCCAGGGCAGTCCGGCGTGGTCGCCGAGGCGTTCGCGCCTTGCGCGACATGCACCGCCGCCGAGGCGACCTGAGTGAGGATCCGCCTCTTGCTCTTGGTGCAGTAGGCGATCGCGGTGAGCTCGCCGCCCCCGGTTGTGCCGCTCCCGATGAAGGCGCTGCCCGTGACCTTCCAGGAGTTGGTCCCGACCGCGCGCGACTCGGTCACATAGTTGCCGCCGTCGCTCGCGAAGTTGGTCCGCTGGAAGCCGCCGGTGATCAGCTGCTGGCCCTTGGGGCAGCGGGCGATCGCCGACTTCGTCTGACCGGGCAGGATGAAGACGGTCTTGTGGGGGGTGGGGTTCTGCGGAATCTGCCCGTGGGCGCAGACCGCCTGGAGCGTGATGTTGCGCGGAGTCGTCGAGCCCCAGTTGGAGTCGTAGAGCACCTCGCTGATGTGGAAGCCTCGCTGGGCGCCGAGCCGCTCATACGAGTGCGGATAGACGCCCTCGCCGTCGGGGCCGGGCGGTGTGTTGACCGTCATGCCGCCACCGATCGGGTAGCGCCCGCTTGGGCAGACCACCTCGAGCCGGGTGAGCTGGTCGGGCGCGGACATCTTGAAACTCTTGGTGACTGTCAGCAGGCTGCGGGGCGGTCCCGGGATGCCCGGCACCACCCTCGGCCCCCGGCGGCCTCGCACGCGGATCGTGCCCTGCGAGGAGTTGAGGACGTAGAGCCCGGAGGAGGCCCGCAGCGCCATCAGCACCTTGTTGCAGTTGCTGCCGTGGCGCAGCACGTAGACGATGTTGGAGCGGCGCACGCCGCCGAGACCGTTGGCGACGCGAACCTTCAGGCCCCGCTTGGTCTGGGCGATCTTCTTGGACAGCGGGCTCGCCGGCGGATAGCAGCCGTCCGAGCTGACCGAGCGGACATAGAGGGCGATCTTGAAGGCGTCCTCGAGCTTTTTCGTCGGGTCGTTGTGCCCGGCGCCGCCACGCGCGAGCGCGCCTGGCGAGCAGACGAGGGCAGCCACCAGCACGGTGACGGGGAGGATGAGTCGAAGCAGCCTCCGCACGGTCAGGATTTAACACGGCGGCGCAGCAGAAAGATCGCTGCCAAAACAATCGCCGCCCCGCCCAGTGCGAATGGCCACCAGGGGGTGCCGCCGCCCCCGGATTCCTGGCCGTCGGCCTTCGGCGCGCCGCCGGGCAGGACCTGCGCGAGGAAGTTGGCGTACGCGTGGGCGCCGGTGAAGTTCGGGTGGAAGAGGTCGGGCAGGAACCAGGCGCCCGGCGCCGGCTCCACCTTGTGATGGGGCAGGCTGTACTTGACCCAGTCCAGCACCTTGATCTGGTCCGGGTGGTCCTTGGCGGCCTGGAAGAAGACCTCGGTGTCCGGGGCCGGCGGCTCGCCCGTATCGGCGTTGTATGCGGTGACCAGCACCAGCGTTCGCTTCGGGCCGATCACCTTGAGCGCGAACTTGATCAGGTCGTCGTTCACGCCGCCGTTGCCGTACGAGTTGATCAGCATCAGCTTCGGTAGCACGCCGCGGTTGCGCATGTCGCGCGCCACCCAAACCGCCTGCTTGAAGCCGCGGCAGCCCTTCGCGTTGACGTCAAAGCCGACGCGTGTCAGGTCGGGGATCGGCAGCAGCATCGTCGAGTCGCCGATCGCGACGGGCGGTGGCCCGTCGTCCGGGCCGAACGGGTTGCGCTGGGCCTGGGCGGTGTGGATGTGACCGCAGCCGAAGGCGGGCTCGCCCGCGGCGGGCGCCGCGGTCGGCTGCCAGAGAGCCAAGAGGGCGACAGCCGCCCCGATCATCCCGCCGAGCGACTTCCGCATCTAGAAGTTCTGCGTGTAGGAGCTCTTGATCTGGGCGTCGCCCTTGCGGCAGTCGGCGGTCGCGTTGAACTGCACGCCCGGGACCGACTGGCGCGGCCCCTCAGTGCACTCGAAGCCCATCACGGCGGTGGTGCAGGTGCCGCCGGCGCCGCCGTTCTGCTGGCGGCAGTGGTGATAGGCCGTCACGACCTTCTCGGCCTGGCCGCAGCTCACCTTCGCGACCTGGATCGAGGTCACGTAGGAGGCGCCGAGGTTCCGCTGCTTGCCGTCGATGTTGCAGCTGGTCAGAGCCGCCGCGCTCGTGGTCCCGGACGAAGAGTCATCGCCGCCGCCGCAGCCTGCGGCGACCGCGATCAGAGCGAGAACGAGGAGGACTGGGAGAACGCGTTTCAAGGGGCGGCCAGTCTATTCTTCGGTCACCTTGCGCAGGGTGATCTCAGGAGGCATCGTGCTGGCCGTTCTCGGGGCCGGTCTGCTCGCCCAGACGGGCAGCGCCTCACCGACGGCGCACGTCGCCAGCTTCGCGCCCTGCAACATCAACGGCAAGCAGCAGCAGCTGGGCGCCTCCTACGTGACCTCGCTCAAGGTGCAGGGCGTGAGCTGCACGAAGGGCGAGAAGGTGATCAAGGCCTACCACCAGTGCCGCCACCAGAACGGCGGCCCCGCGGGCACCTGCAGCGACACGCTGCTCGGCTTCAAGTGCAAGGACGGCAAGCGGACCGGCGTGCCGAACGTGCAGTACAACGCCACCGCCAAGTGCCACAAGGTCTCGAACGCGTCCAAGCGCGTGAAGAGCCGCTACACGCAGAACACCTAGACGCGACGCGGAGTCTGGCGCGGGCGGGTCAGCAGCGCGAGCACCGCGGCGCCCGGATGCGGGATCCGAATGCTTCGCGTCTTCGGCTGCCGCGGCGCACGAGCCTGGGCCGCGAGGCGGTGGAGCTCGGCGCGGCGATTGAGCTCGGCCGCGTGATCCTGTGAATGTCGCTGATTGAGACCGGAATCCATTTCGGCTCTCCCCTCTGTTGGTTCAGGTCGAACCTATGAGGAGCGGCTTCGCGTGACCGTGACCCTCGGCACAAACGTGCCAGCCGCACACAAGAGCTCAATAGTCGAAGTCCCTGTCGACGGCCTGCAAGACGAGGTCGGCGGCGACGGAGGAGCCGGCTTCGTTGAGATGGATGCCGTCGGACTCGCGGACGATCGTCTGGTTGCCGTCGATTTCGATCGAGTCGCGGTAGGTGTCGCCGGGCGTGAAGGTCGGCTGCAGGTCGACGACCCTGACCGCGCCTCCATATGAGGCGGCCGCCTGCTTGATCGCCTGGTTGACGTCGTCAGCGATCGGCTTACGGGCGGGGTCGCGCTGGGTCGGGACCGTGAGCCAGTAGATCCGCTGGACGCCGCCTCGCAGGTAGTTGGCCATCATCTGACTGACGCGGGAGCGGAAGATCGCCTCCCACTGAGGACCGCAGCAGCTCACCTGTGCCCCGTTGGCGCCGGGCATCGGATAGCCCTCGTTGGCTCCGATGAAGAGCACGCCCGCATCGGGGTCGTCATTGGCTGCCTGGGTCGTGGAGAGCCGGCTCCAGTCGACCAGGCCGGTGTTCGAGATCCCGGTCGCCAGATGCGGATCGCGGGTGACCTGCACGCCGGCGCCTTGGTCGGCGAACTTGCGGGCGATCTCGATATCGAGCGGGGTCGAGAGTGAGTCGCCCGTGACCAGCAGCCGGTGGAGCGGCTGCGGCGTGCTTGAAACGGGCGGCAGAACCGATGCGGACTTGCCGGGGCTGGTCCCTCCCGCCTGGAAGCCCTGCCCAGTGAGCTGCTCGTTCGGTGAGAGCCATGAGGTGAGATCGCGCCGGGTCTCCGCGAACGGCAGCTGGTCGGCGATCCAACCGGCCGGCTCGCCGATCGCCTTGACGATGTCGCGGCCGAGCCCCGGCTTGAGCTCATCCGCGGCGTGCCGGATCGCGCCGCCGGCGAAGACCAGCAGCAGGACCGTGGTCAGCGTGACCGCCTTGACGGCGTCCCAGCCGGTGAACCGGCGCAGGTCCCAGCGGTCGAAGCGCTGCATCAGGCTGTCGTCGCCGTGGGGCTGGCCCTCGCGCCCGGCGCGCGCCTCCGCCTCCATCTCGGCGATCGACTCGAAGTCCTCGGGGACCAGGCGCTCCAACGGGTCCTTTTCGCGTGATTTGGCCATCAGAAGCGGAAGTAGATGAATGGGGGGACGCCCTGGCTCGGCACGGTGGCGCCGACGACCAGGACCACGAGGGCGAGGGCGGCGCCGAGGAGCAGCGGCTGCAGCCGCCCGATCCGCAGCTCGATGCCCTCCATCGGCCGCTCGGGCAGGAGCTGGAGGCCGACCACGAGCAGGATCGCCCCGACCACCGGCACCGAGTAGAGAGTCGCCGGGCCGGAACGGGTGAGCGCGTCGATGTAGTCGCCGACCAGGCTGAGGTCCTGGGAGCGGAAGATGATCCAGCCGAAGACGATCAGGTTGAAGGTGACGAACCACCGCAGCCAACCCGGAAAGATCCGCCCGAGCCGGCCCTGGAGCGCGTGCTCGGCCGACAGGCCGGTGCCCTGGTAGGCGCCCCAGGCGACGAAGTTCCAGGCGGCGCCATGCCAGAGCCCGCCCAGGGTCATCGT
Organism: Actinomycetota bacterium; assembly: GCA_046765935.1. Classification (GTDB taxonomy): domain Bacteria; phylum Actinomycetota; class Thermoleophilia; order Solirubrobacterales; family 70-9; genus DASUPK01. The sequence continues at coordinate 4,566 of JBKPTM010000225.1, forward strand.
GGCCATCAGGTTGATGTAGGTGCGGACCCTGCCCTTGCGGTTGCCGCCCAGCGGGATGTAGAGGTAGTCGCGCAGGAACCGCGACAGCGTCATGTGCCAGCGCCTCCCGAAGTCGCGGAAGCCGGTCGCGCGGTAGGGGCTGTTGAAGTTCTGGGGGAAGACGAAGCCGAGCAGCAGGGCGAGGCCGATCGCCATGTCCGTGTAGCCGGAGAAGTCGCAGAAGATCTGCGCTGCGTAGCCATAGGCAGCCAGAATCGCGTCGGGCGCGCTGTAGGCCTGCGGGACGGCGAAGACCGGATCGACCAGCTCGCGCGCCAGGTAGTCCGCGATCATCACCTTCTTGATCAGCCCCAGCGCCACCAGGGTCAGGCCGGCGCTGACGGCCACGCGGTCGGGGTTGCGAGGCTCCTTGAGCTGCGGCAGGAACTCACTCGCCCGCACGATCGGCCCGGCGACCAGGTGGGGGAAGAAGCTCAGGTAGATCGCCGCGTCGAGGAGGTTGGCCGGCTCGGTCTGCCGCCGCTTGACGTCGACCACGTAGGTGACGGCCTGGAAGCTGAAGAAGCTCACGCCGACCGGCAGGGCAATCGTCGCCAGCGGCAGCGGCATGCCGAGGCCGACCGAGTCGAGCACGTCCGCCACGTCCGTGACGAAGAAGCCGTAGTACTTGAAGACGGCGAGCACGCCCAGGTCGAAGACGACGCCGACGGCCGTGAACCACTTGCGCAGGCGCTCGTCCTCCGTCCGGTGGATGGCCACCACGGCCGCCTGGCTGACCAGGGTGATCGCCCCGAGCAGGAGGCAGAAGCGTGGATCGGCCGCCGCGTAGAAGACGTAGCTGGCGACGACGATGAACGGCTTCCAGAGCGGCTGCCTGGACATCAGTGCCCAGGAGATCGCCAGGACGATCGGGAAGAAGATCGCGAATTCGACTGTCGGGAAGAGCACCTGCCGGTCGTCCTAACACACGGGTCGGGCGCTCACGCCCGAGGAGCGGCGATGCTAGAGAATTAGCCCGGATGACCGGAGGCGTCGCCACGGCAAGGGTGGCAATCGCAACAGCGCTAGCGGCAGTGCTCCTGGCGGCCTGGACGCCCGGGGCAGAGGCCGGCTGCGGCGGTGTGGAGACGGCCAATCCGAAGCACAAGGTCGCGCCCCGCCCGCCGCTCGCGATCGGCGACTCGTCGATGCTCCTGGCCCTCCCGGCCCTCGCCAGGGTCGGCTACAAGGCGAACGCGCGCGGCTGCCGGGCCTATCCGGAGGGCCTCAGATTGCTCCGCGACGAGGCCCGGCACCACCGGCTGCCGCACCTCGTCGTGATCGCCCTCGGCTCCGACCAGAGCGTCACGGCCGGCGACATCAACCGGGCGCTCAAGATCCTCGGGCCGAACCGCAAGCTCGGCCTCGTGACCCCGCGCGAGACCGGGGGCGGCGAGTCGAATGACGCGGCGGTGATCCGCAATGCCGGCGCTCGGGATCCGGGGCGCATCAAGGTGCTCGACTGGGTCCACTACAGCGCCGGGCACCCGAGCTGGTTCCAGCCCGACGGCCTGCACCTGACGTTCAGCGGCGCGAAGGCCTTCGCGCGTCTGCTCAAGAAGCTGATCCCGCTCGCCTCGCCCAACCCCAAGCCGAAGCCGCAGCCGAAGAATCCCTAGGGGAACTTCCCGTTCCGCGCAAACGGCAGCGCGGTTGCGAGGAATTGCGCGTAGGCGTCGGCGCCGGTGAAGTTGGGGTGGAAGAGGTCGGGGAGGAACCAGGCGCCGGGCGTGGGCTCGGCGGCGTGATGGGGACGGCTGTACCTGACCCAATCGGCGACGAAGATCCGGTGCGGGTACTGGCGCTCGGCCTTGAAGAGGACGTCGGTGTCGGGGGCCGGTGGCTTGCCGGTGTCGGCGTTGTAGGCGGTGATCAGCCCGAGGACGCGCTTGCGTCCGAGCACGTCGAGCGCCTCAGAGATCAGGCCCGGATTGACGCCGCCGTTGCCATAGGAGTTGATCAGCACCAGGTGTGGGAGGTGGTGCTTGGCCTTGAGCTTGCGGGCGATGTTGATCGCCTCCTTGAAGCCCCGGCAGCCGCGCGCGTTGACCGAGTAGCCGACTGCGTTCAGGTTCGGAATCGGCAGGATCATCGTCGAGTCGCCGATCGCGACCGGAGCCCGTCCCCTCGGATTCGGGTCGACCTGCGCCTTGCCCCGATGGACCTGCTTGCAGCCGAAGGCCGGCTCGCCGGCGCCGTGTGCCGACGCCGCGATGCCGGCTGTCAATCCGAGTGCCGCGACGGCCGCGGCTAGCAGGCGGGTGCGCATGCCCCCTGGAACACCAGAGGGGCGGCGCGGATGCGCGTTTCTCACGGCATGGCTGTGCTCTCGGCGATCGCGCCGGCGCCGCCGGCGCGCGCGGTGACTCCCTCCTCGCGCGTCAGCCGGTGCGCGAGATAGACCGGGATGATCGAGATCAGGACCACGAGCACCGCGACCACGTTGACGATCGGCAGGTTGTGCGGGCGGAACAGGTTGCTGAAGATCCAGATCGGCAGGGTCTGCTCGCCCGCGCCGATCGTGAAGTTGGTGACGATGATCTCGTCGAAGGAGAGTGCGAAGGCGAGCAGGCCACCCGCCACGAGCGCCGTTTGGATGCTCGGCAGGGTGACGAACCTGAAGGTCTGCCAGGTATGAGCCCCGAGATCCGACGAGGCCTCCTCGAGGTTCCCGGACACCCGCCGCAGCCGCGCGATCACGTTGTTGTAGACGACGACTATGCAGAAGGTGGCGTGGCCGGCGATCACGGTCAGCAGGCTGAGGTCGACCCCCAGTACCTGGGTGAAGGTGTTGCTGAGGGCGACTCCGGTGACCACGCCGGGCAGCGCGATCGGCAGCACGACCAGGAAGGAGATCGTCTCGCGGCCGAAGAACCGGAAGCGCGCCACCGCGAACGAGGCCAGGCTGCCGAGCAGCAGCGCGATCCCGGTCGCGACGGCGCCTACCTTGAGTGACGTCCAGAGCGCATCGCGCGCGCCCGTGTTGTCGATCGCCTGGCCGAACCATTCGGTGGTCAGGTGCGGTGGCGGCCATTCCAGCGTCGTCCCGCCGTTGAACGCGTAGATCGCGATCACGATCAGGGGGATGTAGATGAAGGCCAGCGTGACGCCGACGCCGACGCCGAGCATCCGCTGTGATCGCCTGGACAGTCGCATCCCTACAGGTGCTCGAAGGCCCCGAGTCGGCGGGCGATCAGCAGGTAGGCGATCA
>JBKPTM010000226.1:0-5381 GCA_046765935.1 Actinomycetota bacterium
GTGCCGACCACGAGCAGCCAGCCGAGCTTAGCGTCGGTGTCCTCGGGGTCGATGTAGCGGTCACGCAGGGAACGCCCGAGGCCCCTGACGATCCGCGCCCAGTCCTTGATGAAGAAGAGGAGCAGGACGAGCGCGGTCGCGCAGTGGGTGGCGACCAGGAAGCTCAGGAAGTAGTCGTCGTTCTGGTGGATGTTCCAGCCGAGGATGCGCGGCAGCACGACGCTGTGGCCGAGGCTCGAGATCGGGAAGAGCTCCGAGACTCCCTGGAGCAGGCCTAGGACGATTGCCTGGAAATAGGAGATTGGATCCATGCCGGAGCCCTCGGCCCGGGGAGCCGAGGGGCCGCCATCCTGGCGACCGAACCGAAAGAGCGCCTAAGTGCGGCGATTAGGCCCACCGCTTTCGTTAGATTGCCCGGGGCATGCGTTTCCGGAGATTCCTTCCTCGGTGGCTCGTCGGGCTCGTGGCGGCGGTCGGCCCGCTCGTCATCGCGCCGGCGGCGATGGCGGCCGACGGGGTCGGCGTCTACGGACGCACCACCGACAAGGCGGTCACTTACTTCGCCTTCGGCGTGATCGCGTTCTTCGCCATCCTGGTGACCGTCCTGTCCCTGATCCAGATCCGCCTCGAAAACCGCAAAGAGAGGCGCACCCAAGACCTAGAGCGCCTCGGAAGCCGCTAGTCCGCGCGGCATGGGGCTTGCTCGGGACGATCGCGTCGCCGATCAACGAACGCGCCGCCGGAAGGTGGAGGCGCAGCGATTTGGAGGCGGCGAGGGCGATGTGGTCCCGCTTCGCCGCCGCCGGGAGTCGGTGGCCGAGCGGCTCGAACGCGAGTGGGCCGAGCAGGAGCGGGCTGAGCGGGAGCGGCGAGCGCAGGTCGAGCGCCAGCGAGCCGAGCGAGACCGCCTGATCAGCGAGCGCCTGGAGCGGCAGCGGCTGGCGCGGCTCGAGCGACTGCGGCAGGAACGGGCCGACAGGGACCGGCACGAGCGCTACCTGTGGTCCCGGAAGAGGAAGCCCAGCGCGCCGCGCGAGCGCGGGCGGAGGGTGAAGCCCAGGCCGGAGGACAAGCCCCAAAAGCCGGCGCCCAGTCCCGAGCCCGCCCGCGCCCGAATCGATCCGGCCGTCAGGGGACCGGTCAAGAAGCGCGAGCGCATTGCCGAGAACCGACGACGGGCGGCGCAGAGGCGGCGCGGCCTCTTCTGGCCGACCGCGAAGGCGGGCTTTGCCGTCACGCTGGCGATCGGAATCGGGGCGGGCCTTGGGTCCGTGCTCGGATTGCCGGTACCCGGGCTCGATTCGGGCACGGGCGGCCAGTCGCTCGCGAGCAGCGCGGCGATCTTCGGGATCGACTCTGGCACGCCCCCCGGGCTCGCCCCCGGATATGTCTTCCCGCTGATCGGGGCGCACGACTTCGGGGATGCGGAGGCCCGCTTCGGCGTCGCCCGTCCCGGCCATACCCACGAGGGCCAGGACATCTTCGGCAAGGTCGGCACGCCCGAGGTGGCGGTGCACGACGGGATCGTGGTCGACCGCGGCAAGAACAGCGATCCGGATTCCGGGGGCCGCGGCAACTTCGTCGCCATCTTCAGCCCGCAGGACAACCACAGCTTCGTCTACATGCACATGCTGCGGCCACCGCTGGTGCAGCTCGGCGACCACGTGCACGCCGGGCAGCTGATGGGCCGGCTGGGATGCAGCGGCTCCTGCGACGGCCCGCACCTCCACTTCGAGGTCCGGATCGGCAAGGCGTCGCTCGGGGCCGAGACCAAGCCGGTCGACCCCCTCCCCTACCTGCGCCAGTGGCCGCAGGCCACCCCGGGCTGACCTCACGAAATAGGATCGGGCCGATGCCCGAGGTCACCTATGAGCGCCAGGGCGCGGCCGCGGTGATCACCATCGACCGGCCGGAGCGGCGCAACGCCGTCGACCCGAACACGGCGGACCAGCTGCTCGAGGCCTACCGCAGGTTCGAGGCAGACGACGAGGCCCGGGTCATGATCCTCACCGGCTCCGGCGAGGACGCCTTCTGTGCTGGCGCCGACCTCAAGTCGGTGGCCGCCGCGATGGACGACCAGGGGATCGCCGAGCAGTGGCTGAAGCCGCGGCCCCACGGGCCGCTCGGGTTCTCGCGGATCATCTCCCCCAAGCCGACGATCGCCGCGATCTCCGGGTACGCGCTGGCGGGCGGCCTCGAGCTGGCGCTCTGGTGCGACCTCCGCGTCGGGACCGAGACCGCCAAGCTCGGCTTTCCCGAGCGGCGCTGGGGCGTGCCGCTGATCGACGGCGGCACACAGCGCCTGCCGCGGGTCGTCGGCATGGGCCGCGCGATGGACATGATCCTCTCCGGCCGGATCGTCGCGGCCGAGGAGGCGCTTTCGATGGGGCTCCTGAACGAGGTCGTCGCTTCGGGCAAGCACCTCGAGCGTGCGCTCGAGATGGCCGAGGGCCTCGCCTCCTTCCCGCAGGAGACGATGCTGGCAGACCGTCGCTCGGCACTGGAGGGCCTGGGCCTCTCCCTCGAGGAGGGCCTCGCCCGGGAAGCCGAGATCGGCAGCGCCGTCTCGGGCGTGGGGGTCGAGGGCGCAGCCCGCTTCGCCGCCGGCGAGGGCCGCGGCGGCGCTGGCGCCGGCGTCTAGCGCCAACCCCGGCAATGAAGGAGCGGCATTCAGCCGCATTTGACTGTCGACTCACCCGGCTATTTGCCGGGTAGGTCGACGAGCCTTTGGTCGACAGCGGTCGACGACCGCACGCAAAGTGTTGATCACGTCCTCAGACCCGAAACGGATCTGACCGTGAGTGAACCTCACGACCATCAAGCCCGCCGCGACCTGAGCTTGGTCACGAACTCGGTCTCTCGCCTGCTGACTCGGCGTTCGGTGATAGCGCAACCCGTCGGTCTCAATGACCAATCCGAGCTCTGGCCAATAGAAGTCCACACGGAAACCGTTGAGTCGCTGCTGAGTTAGTGGTTCCGGCAGACCCGCACGCCGCACGAGCCGCAGGAACAGCCGCTCGAGCTCCGAGTCAGTGAGCCGGAAGGCGCGGCGATCGAGGAGGCGGCGGAGCCTCCCGACGCCGGCAACTCCCTGGTACGTGTCGAGCTCCGCTCGAAGGGTCTCAGTGTCAATCCGATTGAGCTTGTCTGCCTCATTTACGGCGGCCTCGAGCGGGCCATCCTGAAGCCGTGCCGCGAGGTCGACCAATGTGAGAGCTGGCGAGGTCACCGGGATCCCGTCGTGGAAGGCGCGACCCATTTCTTGGAGCCGGCGCCGGTGAACTTTGATTCCACCGCGGATACGCGTGCCAGATCCGGGCACCGAAACATGGATGGCTCGTGGCCGTTTTTCCTCCGGCTCGTCTCTCACAGGCCTGATCCCCCACAAAGCAGCCGCGCTCTCATGGCTGAGCAGAGAACCTGGCCCGCGCGCAAGAACAGCCGCCATCCACCAACCGCGCAGTGACAGCTGCGGTCGGCCAACTGCGTAGACGCCACGCCAGACGCGATGAAGACGGCCGCCGCGGATTCGCGAGTCGATCTGATCCGAAGAAAGGCCGACTTGGAGGAGCTGCCGTCGATTGACTACACCGTGCTGACGCGAGGCGAGAGACCAGACGCCGACGGCGCGTTGTCGACTTGCCCCCCTCAATCCCACGCAAGTCGACAACGCCAAGGTTTCGCCCCGGGCCGGGCGGCTGCCTACAGGCGGAACGAAGGAAGCAGGCGCTTCTCCGTCTCGCCCGAGACCTGGGCGATTACCTCTACGTGGCCCTCGAGTGGGGTGCCGCGGAGCTTGGTGGCGAGCAGGTCATCGACCTGGAAGATGCCCGCCGAGTTGTTCATCTCGATCTCGATCCGGACCGCTCGATCCTCCCCGCTCTCGATCCGGACCTCGTCGATCGCGGCAGCGGAGAGGGCGTGGATGCCGTATTGGCCGTCCTCGACCGGGATCCGCGACCGGCCCTCGGCCATGTCGAGGGCGTCCGCCACCCGCACCACGCCCGCCTCGAGCGTGTACGGCTCGCCGCGGCGGCGGTGGCCGATGATCGCGTGCAGGATCTCCGAGATCACGACCGTCCGCTCGGGCTCCTTGTAGACCTCGGCGAGCAGCGACTGCAGCTCGTCCTGGACCAGAAAGAGGCTGTAGGCCTCGTGGTCGGCGCGGTGGATCGACATGCCGACGTCGTGGAGCAGCGCCCCGCCGGCCACGACCACCTCGGCGTCCCGAGCCTTCATGCCGTGCTCCGTAACCATCGCGGGCTCGATGTCGCTCTTTGTCAGTAGGCGAAGCAGCCGCAGGGCGATGTTGAGAACCACCTGCACGTGCACCCACGAGTGATCGGACATCCCAAGCCGCTCGGAGTTGATCTGCGCCATGTACCACCAGGCGCGCACGCGCTCGTCGGCATTGACCGCCTCCAGAAAGCTCTCCAGCTTGCGGTTGCCGCGCGTCGGCGCGTGCACCTGCGACTTGGCGACGGCCTCCCCGATCGAGCCGGCGCGAACGTCTGGCCCCTTTGCTTCCATCCCCGAAGATCCTTGCAGGGGGCCGATAGGGGGTTCGAGTGACAGGACGTCAATCGCAGGCTTTCCAGCTATTTGCGGGGTTTCCGACCGCCGCCACGGTTACTGTGGCGCGGCTTCGGCTTAAGGAACTCGGATGACGCTCTGTTCGAACACAGGCATATCCGTTCCTGAGTGCTCGTGCCGGGCCTGCCTCGAGGCCCAGATCGAGCGCCACATGCCGTCGTTGCTCGGGACCGTCCAGCCCGACCAGCCGACGGTCGAGTTGTCTGCCGCCTCCGGCCTCGCCCGGCTTCGCTTCGCGCGCCGGCTGCGCCGCTTCAGGCGCGCCGCGTAGCTACGCCTCCGTTGGGGTGGCCCGCGCCGCCGACGCCCCCAGCACGCCCGCGCTCGCCACGACCACCAGCGCGATGCCGAGCGCGTCGACCGTGGCCAGGCCCTGCCCGAGGGCGATCAAGCCGATCAGCGCCGCGACCGCCGGCTCCATGCTCATCAACACGCCGAAGGTGCCGACCGCGATCCGCCGCAGCGCCTCGAGCTCGAGCGAGTAGGGGATCACCGAGCTCAGGATCGCCGTCGCGGCGCCGACGGCCGCGGCGCCGGGATCGATCAGGTCGCCGCCGGCGACCGCCGTACCGGGGACGACCATCAGCGCGGCCGCGAACCCCATCGCCAGAGCCAAGCCTCGCCCGCCCGGGAAGACCCGTCCCACCCGAGCGCTGAGCAGGATGTAGGCCGCCCAGAAGCCGCCGGCGAGCAGCGCGAAGCCGATCCCGGCCGCGCTCGCCGAGCCGGAGGGTCTCGTCAGGAGCAGCACCCCGCCCGCCGCGCAGGCCACCCAGGCAAGATCGAGC
>JBKPTM010000227.1:0-2503 GCA_046765935.1 Actinomycetota bacterium
GCTCCACGTTGTGCACCACGGTGCCGGTCGGAATGCGTGCGAGCGGCAGCGAGTTGCCCGGGGCGATGTCCGCGCCCTCGCCGGAGACGACCTCCGCGCCAACCCGCAGGCCCTGCGGGGCGAGGATGTAGCGCTTCTCGCCGTCGGCGTAGCTGATCAGGGCGATGCTCGCCGAGCGGTTGGGGTCGTACTCGATCGAGGCCACGCGGGCGGGGATCCCGTCCTTGGTGCGCTTGAAGTCGATCTGGCGGTAGCGGCGCTTGGCGCCGCCGCCGCGGTGGCGCGCGGTGACGCGGCCCTTCGAGTTCCGGCCCCCCGAGGAGTTCTTGCCCTTGGTGAGCCGCTTGTTCGGCCCGTCCTTGGTGAGCTCCTCGCGCATCGGGTACGTCCCGAAGCGGCGGCCGGGGCTGGTCGGGCGTGTCTTGCGGTTGGCCATCGCTAACCCTCCACCGCCGCGCCCTCGAACAGCTCGATGCGCTCGCCCGGAGCGAGTTGCACCACGGCCTTCTTCCAGGAGCGGGAGCGCCCGGAATTGAGCCCGCGCCGCTTGGGCTTGGACTTCACCTTGGAGGTGCGGACCGCCCGCACCCTGACGTCGAAGATCTCCTCGACCGCCTGGGCGATCTGCAGCTTGTGCGCCCGTTCGTGGACCCGGAACGTGTACTTGCCCTCGGCCATCAGCGCGTAGCTCTTCTCCGAGACCACGGGCCGGACGATCACCTGGCGCGGCTCCATCAGACCGCCCTCCCCTTGAGCTGCTCGAGGGCCGCTTCGCTGATCACGAGTGAGGTCGCGCCGATCACGTCGGCGACGCCCGCCGCATCCGCGAGCGCAACGCTGACGCCCTCGATGTTCCGGAAGCTCTTCGCGACGGCCTCCTCATCGGCGCCGATCACAACCAGCGTCGGGAGGTCGGCGCCCCACTTGCGGAGCGCCTCGGACGCCTGCTTGGTCGCCGGCTCCTTGAAGGTGGACCCGTCGAGGACCGCGATCGAGTCGCGCTCGGCGTGGACGGAGAGCGCCGCCCGGAGCGCCTTCTTGCGCGCCTTGCGGTTGACCTTGACGGTGTAGTGCCGCGGCTTCGGCCCGAACGCCGCGCCGCCGCCGTAGCGGTGGGGGACGCTGAGCGCGCCCGCTCGGGCGCGGCCGGTGCCCTTCTGGCGCCAGGCCTTCGCGGTCGTCATCGAGACCTCGCCGCGGGTCAGGCTCGAGTGAGTTCCGCGGCGCCGCGCGGCCAGATCGGCGCGCGCCGCCTCGTGGACCAGCGACTCGTGGAACGGTTCGCTGAAGATCTCCTTCGGCAGGTCCGACTTCGCCTGCTTCCCGAGCGTCGTCGCCTTGATGGCCGTGCTCCGGGAGCTCGAAGCCTTCTGGGCGGTCTCAGCCATCGCTGCGCACCTCCACGGTGGCGTTCTTGCCTCCGGGGACGGACCCACGGATGAGCAGCAGGTTGCGCTCGGCGTCGACCTCGGCCACGGTGGCGCCGCGCTGGGTGACCCGCCGGGCGCCCATCTGGCCGGGCATTCCCATGCCCTTGAAGACCCGGGCCGGGTCCGCGCTCGCGCCCACCGAGCCGGGGGCGCGGACGTTGTGGGATCCGTGGGTCTCGGGCCCGCGGCCGAAGTTGTGGCGCTTGATCGTGCCCTGAAAGCCCTTGCCGATCGAGACCGCTGAGACCTTCACGCGCTGGCCGGGCTCGAAGCTGGAAACGGTCACCTCGTCGCCCACTTTCACGGCTTCGCCACCAGAAGACGCCAACACGCCGCCTCCGGCCTCGCCATCAGAATCTTCCTCGGCGTCGGCGGCTGCGGGGGCGGCAACCTCCTTGGGCGTTGAAATTTCAACGCCCCGGAACTCGACGAGCGTGCGCATCGCGGAGGAACCGGCCTTCTTCAGATGGCCGAGCTCCCCCTTGGTGAGCTTGTTCTCGGGGGTGACCGGAACGGCCGCCAGCTGCACCGCGTCGTAGCCGTCGCGGTCTGCGCGGCGGATCGCCGTGACCTTGTTCGGCTGCGCCTCGATCACCGTCACGGGGACCGAGCTGCCGTCCTCGGTGAAGATCCGGGTCATCCCGAGCTTCTTGCCGACGATCGCGCTCATCAGAGCCTGATCTCCACGTCGACGCCGGCCGGCAGAGTCTCCATGCGCTGGAGCTCGTCGACCGTCTTCGGGGTGGGCTGGTGGATGTCGATCAGCCGCTTGTGAGTGCGGATCTCGAAGTGCTCACGCGAGTCCTTGTCCTTGAACGGCGAGCGGATCACGACGTAGACGTGCTTGTCGGTCGGCAGCGGAATCGGGCCGGCGACAGTCGCGCCGGTGCGCTCGGCGGTGCCCACGATCTCCTGGGCAGCCCGGTCGATGGCGTCGTGGTCGTACGCCTTGAGCCGGATCCTGATCTTTCCCGATGTGAGTGATGCCATTTTGTCTGTGTTGGGTCTCTTCGCGCAGCTAGGGCGCGCCCCCGATGTAGCTAGGGCCGCGCCCTGGTCGTATGTCTTTGCAG
>JBKPTM010000228.1:0-6612 GCA_046765935.1 Actinomycetota bacterium
GACCTGCAGTGCGAGGACCGGGCCGACGAAGACGATGTTCCGGATCGAATAGCCGGCGAAGACCAGGAAGCCGGCGGTCACCAGGAGCGTCGTGGCCCGGCGCGGTCGAGGCGAGCGCACCCACATCCAGCCGGCGAACAGCGTCGCGAGCGTCAGGTAGACGACGGCGAGTGGGTCGCCGAACGCCGACTGCCACTCCGTGCTCGCCAGCGAGATCGCCTGGTTCTGGAAGCTGAGCAGGTACGACCAGATCGCGGCCCCGAGGGGAGTCGCGACGGTCACGGTGGCGGCCGCGAGCAGCCCGATCAGCGCGAGTGCTGCGATCCGCGAGAGCGGCAGGTTCCCCGGGATCCCCCGCCAGTGGTCGATCGCGAAGCCGATCGTCACCAGTCCGAGCAGCAGGAGCCCGGCGATGAAACCGCCGTGAAGATTGGCCCAGAGCGCGAACAGGGCGACGATCGCGACCCCGACCCACCAGCGCGGTCTTCGGTCTGGCCCCGTACCCGCGCGGCCCCGCCAGACCACGGCGAGGAGCGCCACCAGCAGCGAGAAGATCACCACGGTGAACCCGGCCGCGCGTGGATGAACCACGGCGAGCAGACCCGGGAAGTAGAAGGCCGTGACCGCGATCAGCATGTGCCACCCCTTGCGCCGGCAGAGCCAGAGGAGCAGCGCAAGCGGCGCGGTGATCAGGATCGCGTAGAGGACCGTCAGGCCGGTCGGCCCGAGCACCTGTGAGATGCGGAAGAAGGCGAGCTCGGAGAGCCACTGCTGGTTCATCCAGGTGCCCCCCTTGGCGATCGTCGCGAAGGGGTAGTGGTCGACGAAGCCGTGCTGGGCGACGAGCCGGCCGCTCACCAGCGAGAGATAGAAGTCGCCGTTGTGGACGCGGTCCAGGCAGAGCGCGAGCGCGCAGACGAGCGCGATCAGGGCGCCGATCAGCGCCCAGGTCGATCGCGAGGTGAAGCGTCCCGCCAGGGTGGCTTCAGGGCGCGTCACGAGCCGGGTATTCGTAGCGGTTCGCGCGGCGCTTGTGCGTCACCGGGGCGTGAAATTGCCGAAAAGACGCCTCTTTGCAGGGATTTCAGCGTCTGCTAATATGTGCGTCCCCGCCGGGTCATGGAAACCCGGCATTTGCAGGCCTTTCGCGCAGTTCTTCCACTTCATCGGCAGCCTTCGCGAAAGCAGCACTCGAAACACGCGGAGGTAACTATGTCCAAGACTGCAACTCACAACAAGCGAACCCATGCGCCTCGTACCCGCCGGTGGACCTGTGCCGGCTGTGAGGTGACCGTGCGCTACGCGGCCGGCTCGAGCGCCGTCCCCCGCCGGCCCGAGGGCTGGACCAAGCGGGGCGGCCAGTGGCTCTGCCTGCACTGCCAGCGCGAGAAGGCCGTCGAGAAGGCGACCATCGGGCAGAACGGCGACGGCTGGGCCTCGCGGCGCCAGGCGCTCCTCGAGTTCGAGTTGCGGCGCAGCCCGAACGAGCCCGACGGCGTGATCGCCAAGCGCGCCAACTGCTCCACGGGCCACGTGCGGAAGGTCCGCGAGGAGCTCGTGCGCGACGGCAAGCTCGGCAAGGCCGCCTAGCTTTCCGAGAGATAGTTCGGTTCCTGCCTGTTTCTGCTCCGCAGAATCGGGTACGGTCCCGGGCGAAATGCACCTGCCGAATCGGGTCGTCGTCTGACCCGAGCGGGGGAACCAACACAGTTCCGTGGGCGAATCGGCGCAGCCGTAGCGCACTCTTTCGGCGCGAGCCCCTCAGCTAACCCCGTAGGCCCGAGAAAGAGAGGTTGGCATGAGCACGTTGATCGATCACCTTGCGACCGATCGCATCAGGGGCGGACGGCTCGTCTTGGCGTACAGCATCGGGGCGGTCTGCGGCATCGCAGTGGCGGTTCTGGCGCTGCTGATCGCAGGCACCGGGCCGTAGCCCCGGGCCACAACCCGTTCTAGCGGCCGAGCGCCGCCATCCAGGCGAACAGGGCCGCGTTGGCCGAGTGCAGCTGGACGCTGCCCTTGGGCGCGTTCGCGCGCGAGGCCTTCTTCCCGTACCAGGTGCGCAGGTAGAGGCCATGGCGGTCGCGGGCCCGGTGCAGGGCACTGCGCGCGTTCCGCTGCACGATCCCGTACCAGTCGCCGCTGTTGTCCATCTGCGCGTACTCGAGCATCGTCCGCACGTACCAAAAGTCGAACTGCGGGCCCATCCAGAAGCGCTGGTAGACCTGCAGCGTCCTCGCCGCGAGGTCGGCCGCGCGATCGCAGAAGGACTTCTGGCCGGTCTGCTCGCAGATGATCCGGTGCGCCAGGATCATCGGGCCGTTCACGTACGGCATCGGCGACGGTGCGAAGGGCGGGTAGTTGTTGAACGCCGAGTGAGCCTCACCGGGCGCCGGGACGGGCTGGCCCGACGCCTCCAGCTTCGCGGCCTCGTCCGGGTTCGCGCGCAGCGCCTTCTCGTCGGCCGCCGCGGCCGCCGTGGCGGCGGACGTGGAGCCGGGCCCCGTGGTCGTCCCGCTCGAGCCGGTGCCGGTCTTGTAGGTCTTCGGCTTGCGCAGCCGCGCGTAGAGCCCAGTGGCCGGGTCGGTCAGCCAGACGTCGCCCCAGGCGATGAACTTGAGCGCGTCGTCGAGGTATGCCTGCTGATGGGTGATCGCGTAGAGGCGTGCTGAGAGCAGCGTCCCTCCGGCGAGGGACTCGCCGGCGTAGAAGCTGTGGTTCGTGTTCCACCAGATGCCGCCGGGGCGCCCCGGCGTCGTGTCCCAGCCCGAGACGCTGATGAAGCGCTGCGCGACCTCCGCGTCATGTAGGTAGCGCTGGTTGCCGGTGGCGCGGTAGGCGTCGAGGAACGCGAGCCCCCACCAGCCGTTGTCGTCGAACCAGGTCGTCTTTCCGGCCCAGTGCTGGCCGGGCTTCGGGCCAAAGCCGGGGACCGGCTTGAGCGCGGGATTCAGGTAGCGCTCGGCCCCCCCGGCGAACTTGTTGAGCTCATGGAGGTGGCGGTGGGAGGGCTGGGCGATCTGCAGCCCGTTGACGGCCTCGAAGAGGGGGACGATGCCCCAGAGCGACGCCACCCTGCCCTGATCGAGCACCGCCCTGTACCAGTGCAGTCGGTGACTCCACCAGCGATGGGTCTGCTTGACGCCCCGGTTCGCGGCGGCCAGGTAATGGGCCTGGCTGCGGCTCAGGGCCGCGGCCGAGCTCGGCAGGAGCGCAGCGCCGACGACGCCCAGCACCAGAAGCGTGATGACGGCGGCTATCGAGCTTCTTCGGACGAACGACACGCCTTCCCCACGAACACCTTACGCGGAGAGTTGACGCGGTACGCCAGGATCGCTGCGGACTGGTACAGCCGTCTACAACCGGATGGGCAGCTGAGCCCACACCCCGGTCAGCTCGAGCACGCGCTGCACGTGCGGCGAGCTGGCCGGCTTGACTCGCAGCCGGCCGCCGTTGCGGCGAGATCTGCTGGTGAGCTCGAGCAGCAGGCGCAGTCCCGAGGCGTCCAGGAACTCGAGCCGACCGAGATCCAACTCGATCTCCGCGGCGTCCGTGGCCTCGGCGCGGCGCATCTCAGAGTCGAGCTCTCCGACCACCGAGAGATCCATCTCTCCGAGCACCTTCACGTGCTCGACGGCGTCCTTGCGCTCGCTCTCAACCCAGAACGATCGCTCTTCGAGACGAGGCTTCCCCTGTTTCATCGCATCCTCCGGAGGTTGAGTCGGTGGCTACCGACTAATAGCGGAGAGGAACCGCCCGGGGTTACGGCTTTGTGCGCCTACCGCCAAGGATCTGCGCTCATTGCGGGCTCGGCACCCGCGCGCCCGGGAAGTAGTGCACCCGGACGTGAGCGCCCGACGGCGTCTCGCCGATGAAGTCGAAGTCGGAGATCACCCAGAAGGCCCGGTTGTAGTGACCCTTCAGCAACTCGCTCTCGGTCTCCGTGATCATTCCGGCTCCGCGCGCGTCCTGACCGCTCACGAAGCGCTCGCTGAGGCGATCTCGGGTCTCCCAGAGCAGTCGAACGGCGAGGTGGCTCATGCGGTGCTCGTGGCCGACGAAGGTGCGGTAGTACCAGAGGTCCATCCCGAGCTGCCTGTTGCGTTGGAGGTAGACGGTCGATACCGCGGCGAGCCGATCGTCGGGATCGAGCGCGACCATCAGCACCTCGTGAACGCGTCGCCGCGCCTGCTCGGGAGCGGGCATCGCCCGCTCGCTCTCCCAGAACGCGAGCACCTCATCGGCCCCGGCAGCGTCCGTCTCGGCGAGGGGCTCCATCCGGTATCCGGGCGGCAGCGAATAGTCCTGAGCCTCGGACTGGGCGATGCTGGGTGAGCCCGGGAGCCCGGGGCCGACGGTGGCGTCGTAGAAGTAGCGGATGCGGAGCTGAGTCGGGACCGGGCTCGCCTGCCCGAGCGCGGCGGCCCCGTCCTGAACGCCGGCGAAGACCAGCTTCGTCTCCGGCCAGATCGCCTCGGGCCGGCGGCGCATCAGCTCCGGGTCCGAGATCGGGACGCAGACGCCGATCGGCCCGGACCGGTCCTCCTGATAGCGCGCGTCGAGCTGATCGAAGGTGGCATTGAAGAGTTCGTCCCATTGGGCGTCGCCGGGTGGCGTCTCGCCGCTGTGCAGGAAGAACGGTCGTCCGCCGATCACGGGGAGCGCACGTTCCTCGATCTTTTGTCCGCCCGCCAGCTCCTCCACGTTTCTCGACCAACGTATCCGGTAGAACTTCGAGCGAGCTTGTCGCCGAGAAGCTTCAGGAGGGAACGGGAGCGCACAGCCGCCGCCGAGCGGCGCCGAAAGAGGCTGGGCGCTCGCCGCGCCAGCCTGGTTGCGGGCGCGGCGATCGGGGCGTTCGCCCTCGCCCCCTCGGCTGCGCAGGCAGCCAACCTCGAGGTCAACACGCTGAGCGACGCTCCGGCCGACGGGTGCACCACGGATCCGAACGGGTGCACGCTTCGCGACGCGATCACCGACGCCGGCGCGAATACCGAGGACGACGTCATCACCTTCAAATCCGGGCTCACCGGGACGCTGACCCTGACGCAGGGTCAGCTCCAGACGGCCAACACGGTGGTGGACGACATCACGATCCAGGGTCCCGGCGCCGGCGCGATCACGATCTCGGGCGACGCCGACGGGAACGGCCACGACACCGGCGACTCTCGGATCCTCTACGTCTCGGCGCCCAACGCTGGCGCCACCGGAACGTCGGTTGCGATGTCCGGGCTGACGCTGAGCGGCGGGTACCCAACCAGCAGCACCACCAGCGGTGGGGCCATCTACCTCGGCAAGTACACACACCTCAGCCTCGACAACACGACCGTCACCGGGAACGCCACCATGAGTAGTGCCCCCGGCGGGGCCATTGCCGGCGAGTTCCCCAAGTACACCGAGATCAGCATCACGGACAGCACGATCTCGAGCAACACCGCGGGCAGCGGTGGCGGGATCAGCACTTCCGGTCCTCTGACGATCGACAACTCGACGCTGTCCGACAACCACGCGCCGAGCGGCGGCGGTGGGGCGATCAGCTTCGGGGTGAAGTACGGCCCGCTTCTGATCAGCGACTCGACGATCTCGGCCAATACGGCGAACGGTGGCGGCGCCATCTCTTCCAGCCCGCTGTCGGGTATTCCGTTCTCCTACAGCGCCCAGGACAGCAAGATCACGAACACCACGATCTCGGGGAACTCGGCGGCAGTCAGCGGCGGGGCGATCACCTCCTACGGGCTCGCCAGTGATCAGGGCTCCTTCGTGGTCGACCACAGCACGGTCTCCGGGAACCACGCGACCAACACAACCTCCTACGGAGGCGGAATCAACGTGTCGCAAACCGTGAACGGCAGCTTCCAGGTCGTCGACTCGACGGTCAGCGGAAATGACGCGGGAGTCGGTGGTGGGATGAGCGTCAGGTCCACCGTTGGGCCGAACGGCTCGGTCTCGGCCGACAACTCGACGGTCGCCTCGAACACGGTGACCTACGAAGGGGGTGGCCTCTGGGCCGGGAGCTACGGCCCGTCCGGCGGCCCCTATGCAAGCCCGCCCGTCGGCGTGAACAGCACCATCGTCGGAGACAACACCGGCGGCATCCCGCCGAGCGCGAACGACCTGGGTCGCGCTGACCTCGCGACCTCCGGAGGCTTCCAGCTCTCATTCAGCCTCGTCGAGGCGCCCACCGACGCGATCGACACCCAGGCCAACAGCCTCACCGGCGTGGACCCCCAGCTCGGCGGGCTCGCCGGAAACGGCGGGCCGACCCAGACTCAGCTCCCCGCCACCGGCAGCCCGGCCATCGACGCCGGCCGGAACCCGCTGGCGCTCTCGACCGACCAGCGCGGCCTGCCCCGGACGATCGACCTCAGCCCGGGCAACGCCTCGGACGGGACCGACATCGGGGCGGTGGAGGTCGGTGCGCCGCCTTCGCCATCGCCGGTGCCACCGGCGAAGAAGAAGGCCAAGTGCAAGAAGAAAAAGAAGCACAAGAAACACTCCGCCCAGAGCTCCAAGAAGAAGCACAAGAAGTGCAAGAAGAAGCACAAGAAGAAGCGGCGCTGAGCTGAGCCCAGCGCCGCTCCCTCCCCAACCCTGAGTCGGAGCTCACCCCGT
>JBKPTM010000229.1:0-3314 GCA_046765935.1 Actinomycetota bacterium
ATGAGTCCCGCGACCGCCCAGGCGCTGGAGCATGGAGACGCACCCAAGGGCGACGTGCTGGGCACCGCCCGCCTGGCTGGGATCCAGGCAGCCAAGCGGACCGCCGATCTCATTCCCCTGGCCCATCCCCTGCCGCTGTCATTCGCCGACGTCCGCATCGAGGTCGACAGTGGCGAAGGTGCCGTTCGCGTCGAGGCCGAGGCACGGGTCTTCGGGCGCACCGGAGTCGAGATGGAGGCGATGACAGCCGCCTCGATTGCCGCGCTCACCGCGTACGACATGGTCAAGGGGATCGAACGGAGCGTTCGCATCGAGTCGATCGAGCTTGTCTCAAAGAGCGGCGGTCGCAGCGGGGAGTGGCGGCGGGACGGCACGGTCCCCGCGGACGGCTAGACGGACGATGCGAGCCACGGTCCTGACAATTTCCACGTCGAGGGCCGGCGGGGAGGCGGACGATGAGAGCGGGGACCGCCTCGCGGAGCTCGCGCGCCGGGTGGGGGCTGATGCGGTCGACCGGGAGGTGCTGGCGGACGACCGGGAGCTGATCGAAAGCCGCCTACGGCACTGGGCCGACGCCCAGCGATGCGAGCTGATCCTGACTACCGGCGGCACCGGTCTGGCGCCGACCGACGTGACGCCCGAGGCGACTGCCGCGGTGATCGATCGGCCCGCGCCGGGCATCGCGGAGGCAATCCGGCGGGCGTCCGAAGCCCACACGGAGCTATGGATGCTGTCTCGCGGGCTGGCCGGGGCGAGGGGCTCGACCCTGATCGTCAACCTGCCGGGAAGCCCTGCGAGCATCGATCAGACCGCGCCAGTGCTCCTGAAGGCGCTCCCCCACGCTCTGGCGCTGCTTCGAGGTGAGCGAGGCGGTCACTGATTTGGACCTCAGCGGCGCCCTCGGCCTGAAAGGATGCGCTCGTGGGATTTGACCAGTACCACGAGCCGCCGGAGGAGCTGCCGGCCGAGACGCGGACCTTCGCCCGCCTCTGCGCCTCGCTGACGGAGGAGGCGGAGGCGATCGGCTGGTATGAGCAGCGCATCGCGATCGAGTCGGACGAGGAGGCGCTCGGGGTCATGCGCGACGCGCAGGGCGAGGAGTTCAAGCACTTCGCGATGGACCTGGAGTTCCTGCTGCGCCGCACGCCCCTCTGGCGGGAGATCGCGCAGGGAATCCTCTTCCAGGAGGGCGACATCGTCGAGCACGGCGAGGAATCCGAGGAGGAGGCGACCGAGGAAGAGGCCGCCAAGGGCGCACCGCTGGTCGGCAGCGAGTCCCTCGGCATCGGCAGCCTCCGCGGGAGGACCCGTTGAGCCACCTGCTCCGCGAGCAGGCCCCGATCACCGAGGCCGGCTGGCGGCTGCTCGACGAAGAGGCCCGCGAGCGGCTGACGCCGGCCCTGGCGGCGCGCAAGCTCGTGGACTTCTCGGGTCCGCACGGTTGGGACTACTCGGCCACGAATCTCGGGCGCGTCGAGGAAGTCGACGGCCTGACCGTCGAGGGCGTGGCCGTGAGCCAGCGGCGCGTCCTCGGGCTGGTCGAGCTCCGCGCGCACTTCTCGATCAGCCGCGCGCAGCTCGACGATGCCGAGCGCGGCGCGCCCGACGTCGACCTGGAGACGCTCGACAAGGCCGCCCGCAGGATCGCGAGCGCGGAGAACGCCGCCGTCTTCGGCGGCTGGTCCGCCGCCGGCATCCGCGGCATCGCCGAGGCCTCTCCCCACGACCAGATCAAGCTCGGCGAGGACTGCGACGTCTACCCGCGCCACGTCGCCAAGTCGGTCGACGCGCTTCGTGCCGCGGGGATCGGGGGTCCGTACGGGCTCGCGCTCAGCCCCGAGGCGCACACCCGCGTCCTCGAGACCTCGGAGCACGGTGGCTACCCGCTCTTCGAGCACCTCGGGAAGATCCTCGGCGGGCCGATCGTCTGGGCCCCGGCGGTGGACGGCGGGGTCGTGCTCAGCACGCGGGGCGGCGACTTCCTGTTCGAGTCCGGGCAGGACTTTTCGATCGGGTACGAGGGCCACGACGCGGATTCCGTGCAGCTCTATCTCGAAGAGAGCTTCAGCTTCCGGGTGGCGACCCCCGAGGCCGCCGTCCCTCTGCCGACCTAGCTAGGCCTCGAGGTCGGCCAGCCGTCGCTCGAGGAAGCGGCGCTCTGGGTCTGCGCTGGTGAGCTCGAGGGCGCGGGCGTAGGCGGCACGTGCCTCCTCGGCCCGATCGAGGCGGCGCAGCAGCTCGCCACGGGTCGAGTGCAGGTAGCGGTAGCCCTCGAGGTCGAGACCGTCCACCAGCCCAAGCGCCGCTTCGGGGTCGCCGGCCTCGGCGATGGCCGCCGCGCGGTTGAGCTCGACCACCGGTGAGCCCGTGAGCCGGCCGAGCTCACCGTAGAGCGCCGCGATCTGGTTCCAGTCCGGCGGATCGTCGGTGTGGAGCGCGGCGATCGCGGCCTGGAGCACGTACGGACCGCGACCGCCGAGGGCGAGCGCCCGGCCCACCTCCGCCCTCGCCCGCTCGATCTGCTCGGCGCTCCAGAGCGATCTGTCCTGATCGCGGAGCAGGACCAGCTCGCCGTCCTCGAACCGGGCGTCTCGGCGGGCGTCGTTGACCAGCATCAGCGCGAGCAGCCCGTGGACCTCCGGCTCGTCGGGCATCAGGCCGGCCAGGGCGCGCCCAAGGCGGATCGCCTCGTCCGCCAGCTCGGTCCGGCCGCCGTAGCCCTCGTTGAAGATCAGGTAGATGACGCCGAGAACCGCCGCCAGGCGGTCCGGCAGGAGGTGCGCCGGCGGCACTCGAAACGGGATACCCGCCTCCTCGATCTTCCGCTTCGCTCGAACCAGCCGCTTGGCCATCGTCTCGCGCGGAACCAGGAAGTCTCGGGCGATCTCCTCGGTGGTGAGTCCGCCGAGCGTGCGCAGTGTCAGGGCGACCTGCCCCTCGAGCGCCAGCGCCGGATGGCAGCAGGTGAAGAGCAGCTCGAGGCGCTCATCGGGAATGGTGGTCTCTTCCATGATCTCGACCTCCGTCGCCACCGGCACCTCGAGGAGCTTGGTCTTCTCGGCGAGGGTGCGGTCGCGGCGGATCCGGTCGATCGCACGGTTCCGGGCGGTCGTGGCCAGCCAGGCGCGCGGGTTGTCCGGTGTCCCTTCGCGTGGCCAGCGCTCGGCCGCGGTCGCGAAGGCCTCCTGAACGGCCTCCTCGGCGAGATCGAAGTCGCCGAGGAAGCCGATCAGGTTGGCGAGGACACGGCCCCACTCTTCCCGGAAGACCCGCTCGACGATCGTCTAGCTCCCGATAATCGGACGGATCTCGAT
>JBKPTM010000230.1:0-4565 GCA_046765935.1 Actinomycetota bacterium
GAGTTCGCCAAGGCCGGGGCGGACTCGATCACCTTCCACGCGGAGGCCACGCCGCACATCAACCGAACCCTGAACGCGATCCGCGAGCTGGGCTGCCTGGCCGGGCTCGCGATCAACCCAGGCACGCCGGTCGGCGCGGTCGGCGAGTCGGTCCACGACGCCGACGTCTTCCTCTGCATGACCGTCAACCCCGGCTGGGGCGGACAGCCGTTCATCGCCGATTCGCCGGACAAGGTGAGGAGGCTGCGTTCACTGGTCGGCCAGGGGACGATCGAGGTCGACGGCGGCATCGACCCAGGCACCGCCGGCAGCGTCGCGGACGCGGGAGCCGGGCTGTTCGTCGCCGGCTCCGCCGTGTTCGGGGCCGGCGACCCGGCCGCCGCCTACAACGCCATCGCGGAGGCCGCGGGCGCTGCGTAGGCGGGAGCGCGCCGAGCTCGAGCCCTTCCTGAGACGGCTGGCGGCACTGGCCGCGCTGGTCGTCGCCATCCTGATCGCCGGCTCGGTCGCCTGGTCCCTGTTCGAGGACGTCTCCCTCTGGCGAGGCTTCCTCTTCACGTTGGACACTGTCGCGACGGTCGGGTCGAATCCCGATCCGCCCGACATCGGGGGCCAGATCACCAAGGTCCTGCTGATCCTGGTGGGCGTGGGTACGCTCTTCTACGCCCTGGTGACGATGACGGAGTTCTTCGTCGCCGGGCATCTGGGAGAGATCCTCGAAGAGCGCCGGACCCTGAACAAGATCGACGACCTCAAAGACCACCACCTGATCTGCGGCTTCGGCCGGGTCGGGCGCCAGGTGGCGCGGGACCTTCAGATCGCCGGCGATCCCTTTGTGGTCATCGACGAGCTCGACGAGAACAAGGAGCTCGCCGAACACATGGGGGCTCCGTTCCTACAGGGCAGGCCCTCCGACGACGAGATGCTGAAGGCCGCCGGGATCGAGCGCGCCATCTCCGTTCTCGCCTGCGTGGACTCCGACGCCGAAAACATCTTCACCTGCCTGACGGCGCGGGAGCTCCGAGGGGACATCACGGTCGTCGCCCGCGCCAGCGTCGAGGACTCCGAGAAGAAGCTCCTGCGGGCGGGTGCCGACCGCGTGATCTCCCCCTACAAGTCGAGCGGTGCCGAGATGGCCCGCCTCGCTCTACAGCCCCAGGTCACTGGGGTCGTCGACGTCGCGCCGGAGTACCGGATGGAGGAGATCGACGTCAGCGAGGGCTGTGCGGGTGAGGGCAAGACGATCGGTGAGATCCGGGGCACGACCACGATCGCCGCGGTCCGCGACGCCGAGGGGCGCGTGTCGCCGCAGCCGCCGGTCGACACGGTTCTCAACGCGGGCGACGTCCTGGTCGCCATGGGGACAACCGACGCGCTCAAGAGGCTCGAGGCGATGTTCGCGCCGACTCGGCCCGGGACAACCGTCTCGAGTCCCGATCAGCCCGCCTCGTCGGCCGAGGCGAGCTGAAGCTCCATCTCCTCGGTGGATCCCGGCTCCACCCTGACGTCGCGCGGCTCCAGCGGCTGCCGGTAGAGCCAGTAGAGCAGCGAGCAGAGCAGGGTCGCCGCGCCGAGGTAGCCGACCACGACACGGTCTACGTCGTTGGAGACGATCGGAATCACGGTCCAGACCACGAAGGCGATCGCGGAGCCGAGAAAGCAGAAGGAAGCACGCCTCACCTGCCCACGGGCGAGCGCGGCCTGATTGAGCGTCGCCGCTGAGAGATAGACGCCCATACCTACGGCGACCACGACGAGGTCCGCCCGCTGGTAGGTGTGCTTCTTGCCGAAGGCGATCTGCATCAGCTCCGGGCCGGCGACGAGCATCGCGAGCGCAACCAGGCCGGCGAAGCCCGCAATGGCGAGGATCGTCACCCGAATCGAGGCCCTGAAGTCATCCTCCTCGCCTCGCGAGCCGAGCGTGGTGAGGTGGGGGAGGAGGCTCGTCTGGACCGCCTGGAAGAGCTGGAGCGGCGCCCTGGCGATCATGAGCACGTTGAAGACGTATCCGGCCGCGGCCGCCCCGGTGGTCGCGTTGACCAGCAGATTGCCGGCGTTGAAGATCGTCTGCTCGGACAGCATGATGAGGAAGACGGCCCCGGCAAATCGTCCGCCACGCGCGAGCGTGAACTCGTCGGTCGGGGTCTCGTCGCGAGCCACCGCCACGGCGGTTGGTTCACTCCCGAAGCGCCGGAAGAAGGCGAACGGGACGACGATCAGTGAAAGCGTTGGAGCGGCGACTATTCCCAGTGCCACCGCTGTCTGACCTGACGCGATGCCGACGGCGACGGCGAGCGGAAAGGCGGTTCGCGCGATGGATTCGCAGATGATCTGGAGCGCGTAGATCGTCAGGCGGTGGCTGCCGGCGAGGAAGCCGCGCGCGAAGTAGCTCGCTCCGTACGCGGTAACGGCGGCGACCCCGATCCAATAGAGCGTCGAGTTGCCGTGGAGCAGGTTGTTCTGGATGGGATCGCGCAGCGCCAGCGCAACGACGTCAAAGCCAAGGGCAACCGAGACCTGGATCGTGGCCGCAACCCGGACCGTTCGGCGGATCGGTGTGCCATGGGCGAGGTTTTCGGAGACCGTCCGGGAGAGGAGCTGCTCGACCGGGCGCTGGAGGACCGAAATGACGATGAACACTGAGACCCACAGCACGGTCACCTCGCCGTACTGGTCCCTCGAGAGCTCATGCGAGGCGATCGCGAAGTAGAGGTAGGTGATCAGCCCCGTGATTCCGACGCCGATCGAGAGCAGGCTGGCGCGGCGCCCGTAGCTCCTCGCCTGGTCCGTCGCCTGAATTCGCCCCACTCGCGGCATGACGGGGAACCTTACGGCGAGCGCTTGATTCGACTTCGACCGCGCCCAGCCACGGTGGGGCTAGAATCCCTGGCTGACTGACCAGTCAATCAGTCGCAACCCCTCTACGAAGGAGGCGAGGTTGCCCACGGTCGGCACCGAACAGGACGCACCGCACCTGCGCCGGGCCCTAGAGCTCGCGGAGGGCGGGCGCGGGCGCGTCAGCCCCAACCCGATGGTCGGCGCGGTGCTCGTCCGCGACGGCGACGTGATCGGGGAGGGCTTCCACGCGCTCTACGGCGACCTCCACGCCGAGCGGGCGGCGATCGAGGACGCCCGCACG
Organism: Actinomycetota bacterium; assembly: GCA_046765935.1. Taxonomy (GTDB): domain Bacteria; phylum Actinomycetota; class Thermoleophilia; order Solirubrobacterales; family 70-9; genus DASUPK01. The sequence goes on from JBKPTM010000230.1 coordinate 3,140, forward strand.
CGGGGCGAGGACCCCGCCGGGTCGACGATCTACATCACGCTCGAGCCCTGCGCGCATACCGGCCGCCAGCCCCCCTGCACCGAGGCGATCCTCGAGGCCGGGATCTCCCGAGTCGTCTACGCGTCCGAGGATCCGACCGAGAAGGCGTCGGGCCGGGGCCCCGGCATGCTCCGGGACGGCGGCGTAGCGGTCGACCTCGCCGGCGGGCCCGAGGCCGCCGCGGCGCGCCTGCTCAATCAGCCCTTCCGCAAGCGAGCCCGCACCGGCCGGCCGCTGGTCACCTACAAGACGGCGATGTCGCTCGACGGCCGCGTCGCCTCACCCACCGGGGATTCCCGCTGGATCTCGAGCACCGAGAGCCGGGAGCTGGTCCACCGCTGGCGCTCCGAGTGCGATGCGGTCGCGGTCGGCATCGGGACGGCGCTCGCCGACGACCCGCTCCTCACGGCGCGGCTGGACGAGCAATCCGAGCAGCCGACGCGAGTCGTCTTCGACTCGTACGCCCGGCTTCCGGCCGACTCCGCGCTCGTGAACTCGATCGACGAGGCGCCCCTGATCGTCATCTGCGCCCCCGAGGCGCCCTCCGCTCAGCGCGACGCGCTCGAGCGGGCAGGCGCCGAAGTGATCGTGGCCCCGGGGCGGACCCCCGCGGACCGGCTGAGGGCCGCACTCGACGAACTCGGCCGCCGTGAGATCCAGGACCTGCTGGTCGAGGGCGGCCCGACCCTTGCCGGCGCGCTCTTCGACGCGGGCGAGATCGACGAGATGCGCCTTTTCATCGCGCCGATAGTCGTCGGGGCCGCGGAGGCACGCGCGGTGCTGGAGGGCGAGGGGGTGGCCCGGATCGCGGAGGGCACCCACCCCCTGGCGACGAGCTTCGAGCGGATCGGCGAGGACATGCTTGTCCGAGCCCGGCTGAGGGAATGGTGAGCGGCTGATGTTCACCGGAATCGTCAAGGAGCTGGGCCGGGTGGAGGCCGTCGAGGGATCGGCCGACGGCGCCCGCCTGCGGGTCAGCGCGGCGCTCGCATCGGAGCTGGAAGAGGGCGACTCGGTTTCGGTCAACGGCGCCTGCCTGACGGCGACCTCCGTCACGGGCGATGCGTTCGAGGCGGACGTCATGCACCAGACGCTCGAGCTGACCACGCTCGGGGAGGTCGAGCCTGGGTCGAACGTCAACCTCGAGCTGCCGCTGCGCGCCTCCGACCGGCTGGGAGGCCACGTCGTCCAGGGTCACGTCGACGGGGTGGCGGCGGTCACCGAGATCGCCGACGACGGCTTCGCCAAGCGCGTCCGCGTGGAGTTGCCGGATGAGCTCCTGCCCTATGTCGTCGAGCACGGCTCGATCGCGATCGAGGGGGTCAGCTTGACGATCGCCGGGCTCAGCGACGAGGGCATCGAGGTCTCCCTGATCCCGGAGACCCTC
>JBKPTM010000231.1:0-5127 GCA_046765935.1 Actinomycetota bacterium
CTCGGCGGGCTCTTCATCTGCGGCACCGAGCGCCACGAGTCGCGGCGGATCGACAACCAGCTTCGCGGCCGCTCAGGCCGCCAGGGCGACCCGGGCGAGTCGGCCTTCTTCCTCTCGGCCGAGGACGACCTGATCCGGCTCTTCGCCGGCGACCGCATCTACAAGATCCTCGACCGCCTCGGCCCGGTGAACGAGGAGGGCGAGGAGGAGGCGCTCGAGGCGAAGATGCTGACGCGCACGATCGAGAACGCCCAGAAGAAGGTCGAGGAGCAGAACTTCCTGATCCGCAAGCGCGTCCTCGAGTACGACGACGTGATGAACGAGCAGCGCCGGGTCATCTACAAGTACCGGCGCGAGATCCTCGAGGGCAAGGACATGTCCGACTCCGCCCGCGAGGGCGTCGGCGAGGTCGTGTCCAGCCTGGTGGACGACTACACCCCCGGCGACGTGATCGAGGACTGGGACCTCGGGGAGCTGCAGACCCAGGTCCAGCAGCTCTGGCCCTCCACCGTCGACGTCTCGGCCATGCTCCCGGAGCAGACCGACCGCGAGGACCTGCGCGAGCAGCTGCTGGCGGACGCGCTCGCCTCATACGACCAGCGCGAGCAGGACTTCGGCGACGAGATCATGCGCCAGCTCGAGCGGGCGATCCTGCTGCAGATCATCGACAACCGCTGGCGCGAGCACCTCTACGAGATGGACTACCTGCGCGAGGGAATCCACCTCCGCGGCTTCGCCCAGATCGATCCGCTGGTCGCCTACAAGAACGAGGGCTTCACGATGTTCGAGCAGCTCATGCACTCGATCTGGGAGGAGTTCGCCCGGCTCATCTTTCACGTCGAGGTGGAGGTGGCCCCGCAGGCGCAGGAGCAGTTCGCTCCCGCCCAGCAGCCGCTCCAGGTCCAATACGAGGGCGGTGGTCCGGAGCAGCCCTCGGCACTCGGCCAGGCCGCCGTCGCAACTGCCTCAGGGCCCGAGGTGGCGGCCGAGGAGGCGATCGAGGGCCAGGCCGGCAACGGCGGTGGCGCGATCCCCGAGCAGGAGACGGTCGTCAAGGACGAGAAGGACAAGATCGGCCGTAACGACCCCTGCTGGTGTGGCTCGGGCAAGAAGTACAAGAAGTGCCACGGCGCCTAGCGGCCACCAGGCCAGCCCGCTTTGAGCGAGGGGCGAAGCCCCGAGCGGTTATGGGGCCTGGCCACTCGTCGCCGCGATCTGATGGCGAAGCCAGGTGGCGGTAGCCGGTCAAGAGATAGAGGGCTTCGGCGGGATGCGCCTCCGCTTCGATCGGATCGATCCGGAGGTCCTGGAGATGGAGGCGACCTACTCGGGCGAGGCGGGGATGCCGCCGCTCCATCTCCATCCGGAGCAGTCTGAGCGCTTCGAGATCCTCGAGGGGTCGATGAGAGCGAACATCGGCGATGAAGAGAGGGTCTACGAGGCGGGCGAGGTCTTCGAGGTGCCCGCCGGGACGCCCCACCAGATGGCCGCCGAGGGCCCGACGCGGACGCGCTGGCAGGTCCGGCCGGCGCTTCGCACGGCGGAGTTCTTCGAGCGGCTCTACGGCGAGGGCCCGGGCAGCGCCCGCGAGATGGGGGAGGGCTTCTTCGCCGAGTTCGAGGACGTCTTCCGCCCCGCGTAGAGCGATCGTGAGCGATCTCCCGGCCTATGGCCGGAAACTGCTCGAAGATCCCGATCAGGCGCCCTTCACGACCTCATCGGCGACGCGCAGGGCCCGGTTGAGCGAGCGCTTCTGCAGGCGCCCCGGCTTGTCGCAGGGACGCTCGCGGCAGGGCTCCTGGGCACGCCACCCCTCCAGCACCGCGGCCGGTAGCCCGGCGAGGTTGAACTCGCGATGGTCGGAGTTGCCAGTCCCCTCGTCGCGTACCCAGCGCACCGTGACGCCCGCGCGTCGGGCCGCCGCGAGGATCATGCCCTCGGCCGATGGCCGGGGGGATGAGACGGGCGAGCGCAGCCAGAACCGGCCAAAGCGGCCGACCTCGTCGTTGTCGTAGGCGAAGCGAAGGTCGTTCGCGCGATCGAGACGCTTGACCCGATCGACCAGCGCGGCGGCGCCCAAGTGATCCTTGGCGTGGGTGAAGCCCCGCTCCTCGGCGCCGGTCGAGGCGAGCCAGACGTCGCAAGCGGGCTTGAGGTCCTTCAGCCTCCAGGCCAGGGCGACGAGCACGCCCACGCCCGACGCGTTGTCGTTTGCGCCGGGACCATCCGGTCCGCTGTCCACATGCCCCATCACGATCTGAAGGCAGGCAGCCGGGCCGTCGAGCGCGCCCACCACGTTCCGGGACGTCCCTTTGCCCGGCACTCGGAACTTGTCGATCGAGACGGTCAGCCCGGCCCGCTCGAACTGGTCGGCGACGTAGCGCTGCGCCCGTCGCTCTCCCTTACTCGCCGCCGGGCGCGAGCCGATCTTTCCCGACAGGTGCAGCGCCGCGTCGTACGGACTCGGTGCGTCCGAGGCGGCGGGCGAAGCGCCGCCGAACGCTGCGAGGGCGAACGCGGCGATCGTGGTCGCGAGCATGCCGGGATGTGTAACAGTCGAGCTCCTCGGCGTACGATGGCCAGGTGGAGAAGGCTGCCGTGGGGAGAGAGGAGCCGGCTTCGGCCTCGATCGTCGCGCCCGACAACGAGGAGGCGACCGAGGCATGGAGCGGCGTCCTCTTCGATCGCTTCGTCGAGTACCGCGAGCTCGTCGTCGCGGGGCTCAAGGAGCACGGCGATGCGGCCATGCAGCTCCATCCCCCCGCGACCGGGGCCCGCGTCCTCGACATCGGCTGCGGCTTCGGTGACACCACGCAGCAGCTCGCCGCGCTTGTCGGCCCCAAGGGCCACGCCACCGGCGTCGACGTCTCGGAGCCGTTCATCGAGGCCTCGATCGCGGAGGCGGAGCAGGCGGGCATCAAGAATGTCGACTTCTTCGCGACGGACGTTCAGGTCGGCGATCTCAGAGGCCCCTACGACTACGCCTTTTCGCGGATGGGCGTCATGTTCTTTGCCAACCCGGTGCAGGCGCTGCGGAACATCCGCGAGACGCTCGAGCCGGGAAGCCAGCTGGTAGCCGTGGTCTGGCGGCGCAAGCTCGACAACGAGTGGCTGCACCGCGCCGAGCAGGTGGCCGAGCAGTACCTCGAGGAGCCGGAGGAGCCCGAGGACGTGCGCTGCGGTCCCGGTCCGTTCTCGATGGCGAACGCCGACACCGTCTCCGACCAGCTCCAGATCGCAGGATTCGAACGCGCGACCGTCACCCGTTGTGACGTGCCGATCAGGATCGGAAACGATCTAGGGCACGCTGTCGCCTTCAACATGGCGATCGGTCCAGCCGCCGAGCTGCTCCGTATCTGTCCGGCCGAGGAGGTCGACCGGCTGCGCCCGAAGGTCGAGGAGGAGATCCGGAACGCGCTCTCCGACTACGTGCAGGCCGATGGGACAGTCGCGGCGCCGGCGTCGACCTGGATCGTCAGCGCGACGGTTCCCGAGTAGGGCTCAGCCGCCCGGGCGGGCGGTCTCCAGCTCGCTGCCCCGCGGCAGCCTGGCGAAGACGCGGAACCCGCCGCCCTCCATCGGGCCGGCCGAGAATCGTCCGCCGAAGAGCTCGACCCGCTCCCGCATGCCGATCAGCCCCTTGCGAGAGCCGCCCGCGACGCCTCCTGTCTGACCCGGCCCGTTGTCGGTCACCTCGACCTCGACGCCGTCGGGGTCGAAGGCGAGCCTCACGGTCGCCGCGGCGCCCGAGCCGGCGTGCTTGAGCACATTCGTGAGGGCCTCCTGTGCGATGCGGTAGGCGGCCTGATCGACCATCGGCGGCAGAGCCATCTCCTCCCCGGTGCGGTCGACGGTGACGGAGACCCCCGCCGCACGGCACTCCGAGACCATCTGATCGATGTGCGTGAGGCTGACCCTCGAGTTCTCGAGCTCCGTCCCGTCGCTCGGTCGCAGGAGGCCGAGCAGCTTCCGCATGTCCTCCATGGTCGCCCGGGCGGTCCGCTTGACCTCCTCGAGGGCGACCCGAGCATCCTCCATGTCGTGGTCGTCGTCGATCGCCCGCAGCCCGTTGGCAGCCTGCAGAGAGATTGCGGTCACCCCGTGTCCGGCGGCGTCGTGCAGGTCGCGGGCGATCCGCATCCGCTCGGCGATCACCGCCAGCCGCGCCGTCTCCTCGCGCTCGCGGTCGAGCGAGCGGCGCAGCCACGCCATCAGCAGGCCGGTGACGAGCAGCGTCGCCATCGTCACCACCCATCGCGTCACGCCCGCCGAGAAGCTCGGGCCCTGGTCGCCCAGGAACAGCGCATCACCAACGCCGATCAGGGCGAGCTGAAGCAGGGCGTGGCGAATGTCGAGGAACCAGAAGGCAAACAGCGAGATCCACAGGAAGAGGACCTCGTTGTCGCCGGTTCCCCTACCGGGCCCGCCCTCGAGGGTCGCCAGGGTGACGATCGCCGTGCCGAGCGCCGCGGCGAGGCCGAGGACCGGCTCGCTGACGCGTCGCCTGCTCAACAGCAGCGCGCCGGAGAGCGCGGCGATGACCCCGTAGCCGAGGATCAGCAGATCCGAGCCCTCGGCGGCAGGAGGCAGGACCACGGTGACCGCGATCAGGATCGCGCCGATGACCAGGAGGGGCCCCGCGATGCGGGTCGCCAGAGCCTGGCCTCCGACGGTCGGGAGCGGAGGAAGGCCTTGGGCGAATTTCCGCAGTAGCCAGCGCACAGGTCGGCCTGTTCTCTTGGAGATTCCGTTCTCCACGAGCGTTTCCCAGGCACACCGTAGACCACGGGGAATACGCTTAAACAGATGGCAGAGACCGTTCCGAAGGAGGGAATCTCAGCGCGCCTCGCGGAGATTCGCGGGCAGCTCAAGCTGCTCTCGGATTACCTTTGACCCGGATGCGCTGAGCGGGGAGGTCGATCGCCTCGAGGGGGAGATGCAGCGCCCCGGCTTCTGGGACGACCAGGCGGCCGCGGCGGAGATCTCCGCGCAGCACGCCCGGGCGCAGCGGCGCCTGCACGGGTTCCGCGAGCTGACCAAGGACATCGACGACCTCGAGGAGCTGGCGGAGCTGGCGGCCGACGACGAGGAGATGGCCGGCGAGCTCCAGGGCCAACTCGCATCGGT
>JBKPTM010000232.1:0-9469 GCA_046765935.1 Actinomycetota bacterium
CGACCTACACTCTCACGCGTTCGTCGGCAGCGTCAGATGTGTATAAGAGACAGTTCGAGATCGCTCGCACGAAGGCGCGCGCCGAGGCCTCGAGCACGTCGGTCGCGACGCCCTGGCCGCTGGCGAGCCTGCCGTTCGCGCGGACCGAGACGCTCACCTCGCCGAGCGCGTCGGTGCCGCCTGTGACGGCCTCCACCTCGTAGCGCTGTAGCTCGGCGTCCGTGCCGGTGGCGTCGCGGATCGCGCCGAAGATGGCGTCCACCGGGCCGTCGCCGGAGGCCTCCGCGATCGACTCCTCGCCGCTAGGCAGCACGACGTTCACGCGAGCGCGTGGCTCCTTCTGCGAGCCGGCCTCCACCTCGAACCAGGCGAGGTTGTAGGCCTCCGCGCTCTCGCGCATCTCATCCGAGACGATCGCCTCGAGGTCGAGCGCGGTCACCTGCTTCTTCTTGTCCGCGATCTCCTTGAAGCGCTTGAAGGCCTGATTGAGCGCCCCGCCCTCGACCTTGAAGCCCAGCTGCTGCAGGGCGTCCTGGAGGGCGTGTCGGCCGGAGTGCTTGCCCAACACGATCGAGTTCGAGTCCAGCCCGACCTCGGTCGCGTCCATGATCTCGTAGGTCGAGCGCTCCTTCAGCACGCCGTCCTGGTGGATGCCCGACTCGTGGGCGAAGGCGTTCCGCCCGACCACGGCCTTGTTCGGCGGCACCGAATAGCCGGTGAGCCGCGAGACCATCCGGCTGGTGCGCGCCAGCTCGCGGGTGTCGATGCCCGTGTCCAGGCCGTGCACGTCGCGGCGGGTCCGGAGCAGCATCACGATCTCCTCCAGCGAGCAGTTGCCCGCCCGCTCGCCGATCCCGTTGACAGCGCACTCCACCTGGCGCGCGCCCGCGAGCACCCCGGCGTAGGAGTTGGAGACGGCCATGCCCAGGTCGTCGTGGCAGTGAACGGACACCTCGACGTCCTCCAGACCCGGAACCAGCTCATAGAGGCGGCGGAAGTACGCCGCGTACTCCTCCGGGGTCGTGTACCCGACGGTGTCGGGGATGTTGATCACGTCGGCGCCCTCGGCGACCGCGATCGCGCAGACCTCCGCCGTGAACTCGATGTCGGCGCGGGTCGCGTCCATCGGCGAGAACTCGACGTCATCGCAGTAGGACTTGGCGAGGGCAACGGCGGCCTTCGCCTGGCCCTTGACGTCCTCGCGCGTCGTCTGAAGCTGATGCTCGATGTGGATGTCGGAGGTCGAGATGAACGTGTGGATGCGGGGACGCTCGGCGTCCTTGATCGCGTTCCAGGCGGCGTCGATGTCCGCCTTGTGGGTGCGAGCGAGGCCGCAGATCACGGGGCCCTGCACCTGATGCGCGATCGCCTCGACGGCCTCGAAGTCGCCGGGCGAGGTGATCGGGAAGCCCGCCTCGATCACGTCGACGCCCAGCCGGGCGAGCTGCTGCGCGATCTCGACCTTCTCCTGGGTGTTCAGCGAGATGCCGGGCGACTGCTCGCCGTCTCGCAGGGTGGTGTCGAAGATGTGGACCCGGTTCTCCTCCGAGACCTGACCGGGTACTCCGCCGACGTCACTCATCACAACCTCCTTCTCCTAAAGCTTTCGATGACCTGTTCCTGAGTTCGCGGCTCTCGCGCCGCCCAGCGCTATTCCCCCCGAAGGGGGAGGAGAAGGAGAAGCGCCAGGCTGTCGAGCCGGTGCGTCATCGAAGTCAGAGGAGACTAGCGCACCCTCACTCGCTCACAGGTCGCGACGAGGTCCTTGGGCTCACCGATGCACAGGTCCCGGCCCTGGAGCCGACCACCTCCCTTCGGCCCCACGAACCGAAGGTAATCCGAGCGGCGGGCCGTCGTCAAGGTCTGTGCCATCCGGGCGCGTCGCGAAGCTACGGGCGATGCGCGCGGAGGGGATCGAGGCTCGGGCCGTCGCGAAGGTCGTGCTGGTCGCGCTCTTCTGGATCGCGGTGGGCCTGCTGCTCGCCATCGCGATCCTGCACACGCGGACGACGCTCAAGTGGGTGGCGGCCGCGATCTTCCTGACGCTGGCCCTTGATCCGGCCGTGAGCCTGGTGCAGCGGGCGTGGCCCCGCGGCGGCCAGATGCCCCGCGTGCTGGCGATCCTGGTCGTCTACCTCATCGCCTTCGCCGCGATGGTCTTCCTGTTCCTGCAGGTGTTCCCGCCGATCGTCCACGACATCGAGGGGCTCGCCCACAAGCTGCCCGGATACGTGCGTGACTTCGAGAACTGGGCGAACAACAACAAGCAGTTCCAGGAGCTGAACGACAAGTACGACATCACGCAGAAGCTGAGCCAGGAGGCGAGCACCCTTCCCTCCCACCTCTCGAGCGGTGCCAGCACGATCGGCTCGTTCACCGTCAGCATTCTGGAGCACCTGCTGGCGGCGATCACGATCGTGACGCTGACCTTCTTCCTGCTCCTCGACGGCCGCGGGATGGTGGACCGCGGGACCGGACGGCTGCCGAGCCCGCAGCGCGAGCGGTCGCGGCGGATCGCGAACCGGGTGGCCGAAGTCGTCAAGGCTTACGTCAGCGTCAACCTGCTGCTGGCGATCGCCGCGGGGATCCTCACCTGGGCATTCCTCGAGGCCGAGGGGTTCCACCTCGCCGTGCCGCTGGCGGTGCTGGTCGCCTTCCTCGACCTGATCCCTTTGATCGGCCTGACCGTCGGCGGCTTCTCGGTCTTCGCGGTGCTGCTGATCGACGGCGGCCCCGGCGACGCGATCATCTGGCTGATCGTCTTCCTGGTCTACCAGCAGCTGCAGGACCGCATCATCCAGCCGCTCCTCTACAAGGGCGGCGCCCTGAAGGTGAACCCGGCGGTCGCCATCGTCGCCGTGATCGTGGGGGCGAACCTCGCCGGGATTCTCGGCGCGCTCCTTGCCATCCCCACGGCGGCCTCCCTCGGAGTTGTGATCGACGAGCTCGTCTTCGCGGACCGCTCAGGCGCGGCGGATACGCGGGTGCCTGAGCCAGCCGACTAGCTCGCCGCTGCGCTTCCAGAACGGCTCCCCGCGCGAACCGGCGAATCGCTGCTCGGATCGCTCCCGCTTGCCGTGCCGGTAGAAGAGCCTCGCCCAGACGGAGTGCGGCTTGGCGAGCCTGAACGCCCCGACCAGGCCGACGACCGGCACCAGGATGCTCCAGATCGCCATTCCGAACTTCTCCTTCCCGGCGTTGACCAAAGCCATGATCACGCCGAAGAGGCCGATCGACCCGACGATCGCCTCCACCTCGTCCGCGACGTCTGTCGTCACGTCGATCCAGCTCCGGAGGCTGATCAGGAAGACCCCGGAGATGGCCGCGGCGATGATCACCGCGTCGATCGACTTCCGCCCCTCCTTCTCCCAGTAGACGTCCTTGAGGTTGAGCCAGAGCGCGAACTCGTCGAGGGTGAGGCCCGTCCCGATGCCGAAGAGCACGGCGATGACCTCACGCCAGGGGCTGTTCGGGTCGATCGCGACGGCGATGTAGCCGCAGATCAACAGCAGCAGGATCCCCCAGACGAGGTGGTGGACATGCGTGCCGCCAACCGAGACGTTGCCGGGCCACCACTTCACCTGCGCCCGGATCATGTGGGTGCTGGTCCGGATGAATCCGAAGGTGACCAGGAAGGCGACGAAGAAGAGGAAGTGCGGCTCCCGCCCCGTGTCGACGATCCCGTGCTGATAGGCGCTGCCGATGCTGGCCGTGAGCACGGGCGAAAGCTATATCGCGGTGCGGCTAGGGAATTCCGCGCGCTATCTCGCAGCCCTTGGCGGCGTCGAACCCGCCGGAGCCGCGGCAGAGGTCCCGTCCCCCTCCCCCGCTCAGCTTGTCCGGCCCGCTGCCGCCGCCCAGCCAGTCAGCCGACGCACCACCGCTCAGGTTGTCGGCTCCCGGTCCGCCGATCAGCTGATCCTGGCCGCCGCCGCCGGCGATCGAGTCGGCGCCGCCACCGCCCGCCAGGAGATCGCTCACCGCGCCCCCGATCAGCCGATCCCGGCCCGGCCCTCCCTCGAGCGGGCGGCTCTGGCCGTCGATCACGCCGCCGATCATCACCGGGAAGCTCGGGTCGGCGTCGAAGGTGTCGCTGCCCCGCCCGAGATCGCCGACGATCGCGCCGATGTATCCCGCGGCGCAGCTCACCTCCTGCGCCGTCGACTCGCTCGGCTTGGCGTTGTCCAGGCTGCAGGCGGCCCCGCTCCCGTCCGGGTCGCCCAGGCCCTCGGGCGCCGTCAGCGTGAGCCGCCCGGTCGGGCCAATGAACACGCTGATCCGGTTGTCGATGCCGCGAAAGTCGTTCAGGGTCAGCACGTTCATGGAGGCCGAGGCGGTGGCGGCGGGACGGTGCAAGGTCGATACGGCGGCCCTCACGCCGGAGCGCGCGGACGCCGTCGCGGGCGCGAGCACGGTGACCGCGGCGAGGGCCGCGAACAAGACGACGGCCTTCGTTGCTGAAAGCTTCATCTGGGAGCCATAACCCCGGTAAACGCGATTTGCTGCGGCCCCTGAATCAGGGAATGAGCACGACCTTGCCGACGTTCCGCCGCTCGGCGATGAAGCGGTGGGCGTCCCCGGCGCGGTCGAACGGGAAGGCGTCGGCGACGACAGGATCGATCTTGATCGTGCCCTCTGCGAGCTCGCGCGATAGGGGCTCGATCACGCGGTCGAGTCCCTCCCGGTCCTGCCAGGCGAGCATGTTGAGCCCGAAGACCCCCTTGTTCTCGCTCAGGACCTGGAGGCTCTTCCACCACGGCATCGTGGCCAGCGGCATCCGCATGAGGTTGCGGGCGAGCGTCGGAATGCTTCGCTCACCACCTGAGCTCAGCTCGGAGGCCCCGTACATGATCAACCGTCCGCCCTCCCGGAGCAGGCGATAGTCCTTGCGGAAGTTGGTCGGTCCTGTCGCGTCCATGATCACGTCGACGCCCTCTCCGTCGGTGATCCGCCGGACCTCCTGCTCGAAGTCCTGCGTCCGGTAGTCGATCGCGTGCTCGACGCCCTGATCGCGGATCGCGTCGTGCTTGGAGGCCGAGGCCGTGCCGAAGATCTCCGCGCCACGGGAGCGGGCGATCTGCGTCGCCGAGATGCCCACTCCCCCGGCCGCAGCGTGGATAAGCACCCGGTCGCCCTCACGGACCCCGCCCATGATCACCAAAGCCGCGTACGAGGTCGCGTAGTTGACCGGGAACGCCGCCCCCTGCTCGAAGCTGAGCGAGTCCTCGAGCGGGATCACCTGATCCGCTGGGACGGTGACCATCGAGGCCTGGCCGCCGAAGCGGGTCCCGGCCATCACCCGGTCACCCACCTTGACCGACTCCACGCCGTCGCCGACCGACTCGACCTCGCCCGCGACTTCATAGCCCAGGACGCACGGCGGCTTGGGCGCCTCGGGGTACAGACCGACGCGCGCCATCGTGTCCGCGAAGTTGATGCCCGCGGCCCTGACCGCGATCCGCACCTCGCCGGGCCCGACCGGCGGATCGGGCCGCTCCTGGACCTGCAGGACCTCCGGCCCTCCATGGCCGGTCAGCACCACCGCCCTCATGCACTGACCCTAGTCGATAACCCCAGTTTTGCCGTCGGCCTACAGCAGGCGCTCAATGTACGCTGCGCCGGGATGACGAACCCCAACGGTCATCCGACGGGAGACAGGAACGCCGACATGCGGATACCCGCCGACCGAGTGGTCTCCGAGGTGATCGACGGCGAGGTCGTCGCGATCGACCTGGAGAGCGGCCGCTACTACAGCCTCGAGGGAGCAGCCGCGCGAGCCTGGGAGGCGATCCAGGCGGGAGCGGACCTCTCCGAGGTCGCCGCCGCGGTCGCCGCCGAGGCGGGGATCGGCCCGGACGAGGCACGGCCCGATGTGGCCGCCTTCCTCGCCGAGCTGCAATCGGAGGGTCTGCTCCTGGACGGGAACGGCGCCGCTCCGGCGGGGCCGGGGCCGGGGCGGGTCTCGCTCGTGCTCCACCGCTACACCGACATGCAGGACCTGATCGTGATCGACCCGATTCACGACGTAGACGAGACCGGCTGGCCGAACCGCCGTCCCGAGTGACCCCGGAGGAGTGGATCGCCGCGCTCGGGGAGGCGGCGGCGGAGGCCCGCTCACACGCCGGACACGCGGACCTTCGCCTTCAGATCGGCGAGCACGCAGTCCGCATCCGCGTGGCACCGGAGTCGATGCGCTCCCTGTTCCAGCCTCTCGCCGGGCTGAGGGAGGCGAACGGGAACGGCCGGACGATCGAGCTTTGGGACGTCGGCGCCTGCGGCATCCGGCCGCCGGCGCTACCCGAGGAGGGGCGAATGGCGGGGGCGATGGGCGCGATTCCCTGGCTCAGCTCGGATACGACGGCCGGCGCCTGGCAGGAGCCGGGCCGCATGCTGATCGCCTGGGACGCGGAGGCGGGAACGGTGAGCGGCTGCATCGGCGAGCCGACAGTCCTGCCGTCCTGGCAGCGCGCGGAGCCGCTGCGAGCTCCCCTCAACTGGGTTCTCAAGGGACCGAGGCGGGCGCTCGCGCACGCCGCGGCGATCGGCCGCAACGGTGCCGGAGTCCTGATGGGCGGACCGGGCGGATCCGGGAAGTCAACGACGGCGCTCTCCTGGATGCTCGCCGGAGGCGACTTCGCCGGCGACAACTTCGTGCTGGTGGACCTGGATGCCCCGGGCGGTCCGAGCGCCGCACCGATCTACGCGACCGCCAAAGCGGATCCCCTGGCGATCTCGATGCTGCCGGCACTGGCGGAGGTCACCCACGGCGGCGATGAGACCCTGCACGGCAAGCGCGTACTCGACGTCCGTGAGCTGCGCCCCGATCAGCCCGCCGGGCCGATCCCGATCACGGCGATTGTGATCCCCAGGGTGGCGGAGGAGACCCAGCCCGCGGTGCGGCCCGTTTCCCGGGCGAGCGCGCTCAGGGCCCTCGCCCCGAGCTCCCTGCTTCAGCTTCCCGGCGAGTCCGACGGCTTCGCCGTGCTCGCGAGCCTGCTCCGCGAGCTGCCGTGCTTCGAGCTGGACCTGGCCCCGGATCCGGAGGCGAACGTCGATGCGCTCGAGCGGGTGATGCCGGCGTGAAGGGGGCTCTCCTCGTCTGCGACGTTTCGGTTCCGCAGCCGTCGCGCGATACCGCATCCCTTCGCCTCTGGCGGATGCTCATGATCCTGCGCTCAGAGGGCTGGCAGCTCGCCTTCCACCCGCTCGAGGGGCCGGTTCCGGCGATCAGCGGCGGGCGGCTCCGCGACGAAGGGGTCGAGCTCCTGGAGCCCGGCGTCGAGGCCCTGGTCGACCATCTAGAGGCGCGTCCTCCGGATGTCGTGCTGGTCAGCCGGCCGCAGGTCGGCGAGCACGTGGTGCCCGTGGTCCGGGAGCATGCGGGCGGGGCCGCCCTGGTCTACGACACGCTCGAGCTGACCCACGTGCACGCCTTCCGCTACGCGAAGGCGACCGGGAATCACGGCGTGATGCGGGATGCCGTCCGTTTCAAAGCCGTCGAGCTCGAGCTGGCGCGGGAGGCCGACATAACGCTGGTCGTGACCGAGCTCGATCGCTCGAGGTTGGCCGAGGCGGTGCCCGAGGCGGAGATCGCCATCGTCTCCTCGATCCACACCTCGGGGGACCGCCCACCTGCTCCCCTCTCCGATCGCCGCCCCGACATAGTCCTGGCCGCCTACTGGCCACAGCCGGCGAACCAGCACGTCGGACGGATCCTGATCGAGGACGTCTGGCCGAAGCTCGCCCGGAGGGATCCGGAGCTGCGGCTGGTCCTGGTCGGGATCGACCCGCCCGAGTGGCTCGTCGCTGCGGCATCCGAGAGCAACGGCCGGGTCGTCGTCACCGGACACGTGATCGACGTGGCTCCCTACCTCGATTCGGCCTGGTGTTCACTCGTGCCGCAGCCGTTCGGATCGGGCGTGAAGGGGAAGGTGCTCACTCCGCTCTCCCACGGGGTCCCCACGGTGGCGACGAGCATCGCATGGGAGGGCATCCCGGTCGTGGATGGGGTCAACGGACTGGTCGCGGACGATCCCGAGGCGACGGTCGACGCCGCGCTGCGCCTGCGCGCCGACCCGGAGCTCTGGAACCGACTGCACGCCGGCGGTCCGAGGGTGATCGAGGAGCACTTCTCCTTCGAGGCCGCGCGCGCCGGGATCGTGGACGCGCTCGAGCGCGCGCGGACCCGTGCGGCGGCGAGGGCATGACCGAGCGGGTCTCGGTCGTGATCCTCGCGCACGGCCACGCTCGCCTGCTTCCGGCAGCGATCCGCAGCGTCCTCGACCAGGGCGATCCGGATCTCGAGCTGATCGTCGTCGAGCACGAGCAGTCCAGTGCGGCCGAGGGTCTTCCCGAACATCCGAGCGTTCCGCTTCGCCGGCTGATCAGCGGAGGCAACACGCCCGGTGCGGCCCGGAACGCCGGCGTCGCCGCCGCGATGGGATCGCTGCTCGCCTTCCTGGACGCCGACGACCTGTGGCCGCCCGGGCGGTTGGCCACGGGGCGCTCGGCGCTCGAAGCAGACGCCGAGCTGGACGCTGTCTTCGGCCGGGTCCGCGCCTTCGACGATCGCGACGGAGATCCGATCGGCGATCCGGTCCAGGCAACACGGGAGGCGGGCCCGCCACAGGCGGTGCGCCTGGTCACGGCCGCGCTCTTCAGGCTGGAGAGCCTCCGGCGCGTCGGCCGCTTCGACGATCGGACCGTTCTCGGCAGCGAGATCGAGTGGGTCGCGCGCGCTGAGGACGCCGGCCTGCGGTTCGCGATGCTCGAGGAGGTCGTGCTGCTGCGACGCAACCACGCGGCCAACACCACCCGCACCCAACGCGAGGACTATGGCGAGTATGCGCGGGCGCTGAAGCGAGTCATCGATCGGCGCCGCGGTCGGAGCTGACCCGCAGCGAGCGCAGGTGGACGCCGAGGCGCCGGTCGTCCTCGATCCCATGGGACGGCGGGTCCGCCGGATTGCGGACCAGCAACGTCAGCTCGAGCAGCCTCCGGTCCGGGCGCGGACCGGCACGGAGCCGGATGGGGTCGTCGGAGGGCTCGTCGGCCGCGAGCTCCAAGTGCTCGCGCCGATCGTCGAGGAACACATCGACGACCCTGCGATCGTCGCCCGGCACGGTGAAGGGAGCGAGGTCGAGCTCGACGATCACCGACCCCTCTCCGTCCTCGGCCAGCGGCAGTCGCAGGCTCGCCTCGGGCCCATCGGTCCACACCCCGCCCCGCTCGGGGAGCGACCAGCCCTCCCCGAGAACGGAGAGCCAGGGCGACCCGACCGCGATCGGAATGGGCTCGTCCAGCGGCAGCGGGGCGGTTGAGGGGGATTCGGCGCGCAGCCGCCAGCGGCGGCGAAGCGAGTGGAGGGCCGCGGGGCGGCCGGCAACTCGATAGAGGGCCTCGCCCGGGAGGTGGAGTGCGCTCCGCACACGCGTATGGGCCGCCGCCGCGCGGGCGAGCGCGGCCGGCG
>JBKPTM010000233.1:0-1835 GCA_046765935.1 Actinomycetota bacterium
CCTCGCTGCTCTCGGTCTCGGGCTCCGAGAGCTCCGAGCCGATCTGCCCGCTGGCCGCGACCTTCATTCCCGCCTTGCGCGCCGGCTCCGCGGCATCGAGGTAGGACTCTGCGAGGTCCTCGGTGATCTCCGAGTTGGGGACGTTGAGGAGGACCGCGATGAACGCCGTCTTCTTGTCCTTCGAGATCTGGGCCTGCCCCTGCTGGCTGAAGGGATCGACGGCGCTGAAGAAATGCGGCAGCGCCTTCATGTTCTTGTAGGACTGCTCGATCGCCTGCTTGTTGGCGGAGTCCGTGACCTTGCCCTTCGTCACCCGGAAGACGATCGGGTTCTTGCCGTTCTGCTGCGGGGGGAACTGGTCCTCGAGCAGCTCAGTGGCGGCCTGGCTGTCGGTGCCCGGCAGATCCAGGTTGTTGCTCGTGTTAGACCCGGCGGCGTGATAGAGCCCGACGAAGATCGCCACCGCGACGATCCAGAGCAGGATGAACACCCACTTCTGGTGGGCGGCGGCGATTCCCAGACGATGCAGACGCCGAGGCAACTCCGAGCAACCGTATTCCCTCGCCCGGCGCTCTCATGGGCCGGGACGGGCCGGATGGCCAGGCGTATCATCAGCCGCCCCGGGCGCGTAGCTCAGCGGGAGAGCGCTCCCCTCACACGGGAGAGGTCGTTGGTTCGATCCCAACCGCGCCCATCTCGCGCTGCTCGCGTTCGCACCTTATTGCACAAACGCCCAACTTGTGCAAGATGTAAATAAGGTGTTAGAGTGCCTCTGTGATGGAGGTAGGTTCGGCACCTCGAAGGCTGCCGCCCGCGGAGCGGCGCGACCAGCTGATCGATGCGGCGCTCACGGTTGCAGCGCGGGATGGACACGAGCGACTCGCCTTCGAGGCCGTCGCGAAGCGAGCCGGCGTCACCCGCAACCTCGTCTACCACTACTTCCCCGGCGGCCGCCAGGAGCTGATCGAGGCTGCGGTGCATCGCGCCGGCGAGAAGCTCTCGAGCGATTGGCTCACCGATCCGGACGTTCCACTCGCCGAGCGGCTCGCCGCGAACCTCAATCGGATGATGGACCACGCCGCCGAGCCAACCGATGCCTGGCTGCTCTACCGGCAGGCCCGTGGTCTGGTGGATCCCAGGCTGCTCGAGATCTCCGCGAAGTACCGGGAAAGGGTGATCTCGAACATCGCCCTCAACCAGCTCGGCAACCCCAAGCCGCCGCCGCTCGTGCACATCGCCCTCGACGGCTTCCTCGCCTATGTGGAAACCGTCGTGGAGACCGCGCTTGCCGACGGCATCGAGCGGGAGCGGGTGGTCGCCGTCGTCGCCCCCACGCTCGCCGCGACGATGGACGCGGCCGTCACCGCCGCCGCAGGCTGATCTCGAAGGTGAGAGCGGGTGCGCCGGGCACCCTCGCCCCCACCAGGTAACCGCGGCGACGGTGGGAGGAGATGGCGACACCGCCGTGCGCTGGGACTGGCAGACGTCCGGCGAGGGCGGCGCCGTTACGCCAAGGATCGAAGCGGACGATCGCGCGGGACGGCGAGCCATCGACGAGGCCCCCGACCAGGTACACGAATCCGTCGAGGGTGAGGGCGGAACCGTCGGACACGGCCTCGGGCAGTTTCCCCGCGACCACGGAGCGCTCGGTGGCGACGTCGTATTCCTGAATCAGCTCGGTCGGCTTCCCGTTGGACAGCCGCCCGCCGAGGGCGTAAAGCCGATCGCCCACCGCCGCACCCGCCGCGTCCCTCACGGCGACCGGCAGCTTCGCGACTCGGATCGGCGGGCCGTGGGCCGCGGTCCGGAGGACCGACGCGACCGGCACGCGGGTC
>JBKPTM010000234.1:0-3246 GCA_046765935.1 Actinomycetota bacterium
GGCGGGCGCCTGGGGCGCCCGCCGCCTTTGAGAGCTGGTCAGCTCAGCACTGTACGGTCAGCCAGACCGGCTCGTCGAACGTGGTGCCAGTGTCGCTGGTCGTCTCCACCTGCACATCGTTGGGACCGGTGGTGCTGCGACCCAGCATGACCATGAAATTCGAGAAATTGGTCGAGTCGCTAGCGGGGTTAGTTGTGCCTCCGTTCGCGAACAGGGCACAGTTCGCAACACTGGTGGGGAACGTCACACGCTGCCGCCCATCCGTGGCGAGGTCAGTCACCGTGATGCCTCCCGACTGGCTCTCGATTTCCTGGGAGGTGCCGTAGTGCACCCACATCTGGATGCCTCGCAGCGAGCGACCCTCGAGCTGGTTGGAGTTGGTCGCCGTGTCCGCGTTCTTCGCGCTGGCCACCGAGAGTCCCGGCGCCCTCTGCGTAACGACGTTATTGGCGATCTTCTTGGCCTTCTTCTTGTTGATGACGCCACCCGCGATCGCGGTGCCGCCAAGCGCCGCGATCAGCGCCACGATGGCAACAACCATCGCCGGTGACGGGCGTCGAAATGCCCTCTTCATCATTCTCCTCCTAGCGTTGGGCCGGACGAGACGGTCCGTCCCGAGGTGTCGAGGCTCTCCCCAATTGGTGCCCCTATTGCGAGCGATCCTCTTCCAGCCATCGGACGATGTCAACCCCGCAGGTCGAAAAGCACCGAACGAACGGCTACTGCGCGGCGAGCAGCCACCAGTAGTTCGGCTGCCCGCCGTCGTGGAGCTCGAGCTCGATGCCCTCCGGCGCGAGCGCCTCGAGCTCGCCCAGCGCGATCGGCGCTCCCTCGCCGCTGACGACCGTGAGGATCTCCGCGTCCTCGCCGAGTCGGGCCATGGTCTCGCCCAGGGTCGATCCTGCACCGCCCCAGGAGACGATCTCGTCGCCGACGAAGCCGACGGCGTCGCCGGTCACGAAGCGACCCTTGGGGTCGTCACGTGAGGCGGGCGCCACCGAGCCCGAGCGGATCCCCTCCAGCGCGGAGGCGACCCGCTCCGCGTTCTCGTCGATCGAGGCAGTCGGGTTCAGCTCGACGAGCGCCGCAACTCCGGCCTGCTGGGAGGTGCAGGGCAGCACGCGAGCGTGCTTGTCCGAGAGCTCGGCCGCCCGCTCGGCGGCCATGATCACGTTCGGGCTGTTCGGGAGCACGAGGACCTCCTCCGAGGGGACCTCGTGGATCGCAGCGAGCAGGTCGTAGATCGAGGGGTTGAAGGTCTCGCCGCCGTCGACCACGAACGCGCCGAGGCCCTCGTAGAGCTCCCGCATCCCGCGTCCCGCCACCACTGCCACGGCGGCGCAGCGGCCGGCCTGCAGCCTCGCCGTCCGCTCGGCGATCTGCTCGCGCATGTCCGCTACGTCGAGCTGCGAGACGCTCCCGGTTCCCTCGAACAGCGCCATCGCCGCCTCCGGCTCGTCGGTGTGCACGTGCACCTTGAGCGTCGCCTCGTCACCCACGACCAGGACGGAGTCGCCGAGCTCCTCGAGGCGCGGGACGAACGAGCGGCTCTCGAGGCCCGAGCCGGTGACGATGAAGTTGGTGCAGTAGCGATAGCGGCTGTCCTCGTGGTGCGGGCGGGTATCGCTCGCGGGCGCATGGTGCTGGAGGTCGGACGGGCCGTCGGTGTCGCCGCGGAGCCCCGCCACGACCCCCGCGAGGATCACGACCAGGCCGTACGCGCCCGCATCGACGACGCCGGAGTCCCGCAGAATCTCGAGCTGCTCGGGAGTCCGCGCGACCGCAGCCTCCCCGTCGCGGACCGCGTCCTCGAGCAGCTCGGCCAGCAGCGCGTCCTGCTCGGAGGGGCTGGCGTCGGGCGAGAGGCGGATCTCGTCCATGTGCGCGAGGCGACGGGAGATCGAGTGCGCCATCTCGCGGAAGACGGTCAGCATCGTCCCCTCCGCCGGCTCCCGGACCGACTCGTAGGCGGCATCTGCCGCGCGGGCGAAGGCGGCCGCGACCAGCATCGGGTCAACCAGCTCTCCGGGCCGGCTCGCGAGCTCCTCGGCGGCGCCGCGCACGATCTGGCTGAGGATCACGCCCGAGTTGCCGCGGGCGCCCATCAATGCGGCGCGCGCGAGCGCGTTGACGAGCTCGGTGCGGCCGATCTCGTCGACCATCTGGCCGTCGAGGCGATCGAGCTCGTCGCTCACCGCGCGCAGCGTGAGCGCCATGTTGTCGCCGGTATCGCCGTCGGCAACGGGGAAGACGTTGAGGTCGTTGACCTCCTGCCGCCTCTCCTCCAGATGGGTGGCTGCAGCGCTGACGACTCGCCGGAATCGCTCTATCGAGGGATCGGCCATGGGGACCAGCCGATAACCCTAGAACTTCAGGCGGCCTTGGTGACCTTGTTCGACTTCAGGCAACGGGCGCAGACGTATACGCGCCGGGTGCGGCCGTTCTCCTCCTGGATGCGGACCTTTTGGAGGTTCGGGTTGAAGCGCCGCCGGGTCGCGACCATCGAGTGGCTGCGCGAGTTGCCGAAGGCGGGGCGCTTGCCGCAGCTGTGACAGACCTTGGCCATCGGCCGGCCAGCATAGCTGGCCGGTCGTCTATCCGGCGGCGGTTTTTGTGGCCGCCGTTTATGGCGAAGCCGTCAACTGACCACGCAGGAGCGACATCCGCATCGCGACGATCGCCGCCCCGCGGCCCTGGTCGCGCTTGTCGCCGCCGGACCGGGCCAGCGCCTGGTCCATGTTCTCCGCGGTGATCACGCCGAAGGCGCACGGCACGCCGGTGTCGAGCTGGACGCGCTGGATGCCGGAGGCGACTTCATTGCAGACATGGTCGTAGTGGCTCGTCTCTCCGCGGATCACCACGCCGAGACAGGCAACCCCGGCGAACCGTCCCGACTCGGCGCAGAGCTTGGCGGCGAAGGGCAGCTCATACGACCCGGGGACTCTGTAGGTGTGGATCGAGGCTTCGCTCACTCCGCCGAGATCGAAGCCCACCGTGGCGCCGTTCAGCAGCCGCTCCGCGATCTCCTCATAGAAGGTCGCCACGCAGACGGCGAACTCGCTGCGCGCCAGCGCCTCGCGCTCCTCGTCGGTGAACTCCTCGTACGAGGCTTGGTCCTCGGACATGGCCGGAACCTATCCGACCAGGTCTAGTCGCCGGGCGGATAGTCCTGATCAAGTTCCCCTGTGCCGCCCCCGCCCTCGCGGCGATTCTCCTCGTCCTTGCGGTGCTCCTCGTAGATCAGCT
>JBKPTM010000235.1:0-7596 GCA_046765935.1 Actinomycetota bacterium
TTCGAGCACCACGGCGGCTCGATTCGACTCACACCCGATGGCGACGGCACCCACGTGGACTGGCGCTCCAGCTACACCGTCCCGACGCCGATCGTCGGCGGGCTCCAGGAGATGGTCTGGCAGCCCATCCTCGCCCGCGGCTTCCGGCGCGTGCTCGAGGACGTCGAGCGGATGACGTCGTCAGAAGGCCGGGGCTAGACGGGAAGCCGCTTGGCCTTCCGGATGCACTTCTTTCGCTTGGGGCCCTTCCGGAACTTCTTCTTACAGCGCTTGATCGCGGCAGTGCGCAGCCCGGTCGGACCGGCGGCTGGGGGCGGGCCGGCCGAGCCTCCTGCGGGCGGCGGCGGCGTCGGTGGGCAGGGCGGCAGTGGCGTCCCCGGCTCCCCGAAGCGCTGCACGCGGCCATTTCCGTTGTCGGCGACCCAGACGGCGCCCCGGCAGTCGAGGGCGACTCCGAGCGGGCCGCTGAGCTGGCCGACACCACTGCCAAAGCTGCCCATCTGGCAGGTGGTCGCCGTCGTGCAGACCTCGAACATCGAAGCCCCGGTACGGACTCCCCAGCCGAACGCGCGGGTAAGCGAGGGCCCGGCGGTGTCGAACACGCTGACCCGGTTGTTGGACTGGTCGCTGACGTAGAGGCCGCCGGCGCTGTCCCGGGCGACGCCCCACGGGAGGTTGAGCTGGCCGGCACCGCCGCCGGCATCACCGACCCGGCAGGTCCCCTGCGTCGGGCAGACCTCGAAGGCTGTGCCGCCATTGGGATCGGCCACGTCCCAGCCGAAGGCGCGAGTGAAGGATGGCCCGGCCGTGTCGAACACGTCGATCCGCTGGTTGAACACGTCCGCGACGAAGAGGGCCCCGGCAGGGTCGACTGCGATGCCCACGGGAGTATTCAGCTGGCCGGCGCCGCCGCCGGGGAGGCCTTGCTGGCAGGTGCTGGTGCAGACCTGGAATCCCGACGCCCCGGTGACTCCCCAGCCGAAGGCATGGGTGAAGGAGAGCCCACCCGGGCCGAACACGCTGATCCGGTGGTTGCCCGTATCGCCGACGTAGATGTTCCCGGCGCCGTCGAGACCGATGCCGTCCGGGTTGCTGAGCTGGCCGGCGCCGCCGCCCGGGTCGCCGGCGCGGCAGGCGCCGTCAGTCGGGCAGACCTCGAAGGCCGTGCCGCCGTCGGGGTCGGCCACATCCCAGCCGAATGCGCGTGTAAACGAGGGACCGGAGGTGTCGAAGACGTCGATCCGGTTGTTGCTCTCGTCGGCGACATAGAGGTTGCCGGCGCCATCGAGGGCGATGCCCTCCGGCCCGTTGAGCTGGCCGGCGCCGCCGCCCCCGCTCCCCGCCTGGCAGGTGCTCGCTGTCGTGCAGACCTGGAACGACGCCCCGCCGTCGTCGACCCCCCAGCCGAATGCGTGGGTAAAGCCTCCGTCGGCGGCGAACACGTCGATGCGGTTGTTGCTGAAGTCGGCGACGTAGACGTTGCCGGCGCCGTCGACGGCGACGCCAGACGGGATGTTGAACTGGCCGGCGTCCGAACCTTGGGAGCCGACCTGCGCGAGTGGAACCGGGTCAGCCGCAGCTAACGCCGGTAGCGCCAACGCCAGCGCCAGCAGCGCCCCGCAAGCTAGAGCTCGAAGAGTCACTGACTTGCAACGTATCCCCTCCTGTAGACGGGAAACCGCCGGCTGCGCGATACCTAGCCGCCGCCGTTGGCGGAGAAGCCGGTCTTCCGCAGCTCAAGCTCGCGCTGCTCGATCACCCTGTCGATCAGCCCGTACTCGGCGGCTTCGTCGGCCTTGAAGAACCGGTCGCGCTCCATGTCCTCGTGGACCTGCTTCTTGGATTTGCCGGTGTGCTTCGCGTAGATCGCGTCGAGGCGGTCGCGGAGGAAGAGGGTCTCCTTGGCGTGGATCTCGATGTCGGAGGCGACCCCTTCGAAGCCGCCACTCGGCTGATGGATCAGGATCCTCGAGTTGGGCAGCGCCATCCGCTTGCCCTTCGCACCGCCGGCGAGCAGTAGCGCCCCCATGGACATCGCGATGCCGTAACAGATGGTCCGCACGTCCGGCTTGACGAACTGCATGGCGTCATAGATCGCCAGTCCGGAGTAGACGGCCCCGCCGGGCGAGTTGATGTAGAGCGAGATGTCCTTCTCCGGGTCCTCGGACTCGAGATGGATGATCTGCGCCACGATCAGGTTCGCCACCTGGTCGTCGACCGGCTGGCCGAGGAAGATCACCCGCTCGCCGAGCAGGCGGGAGTAGATGTCGAAGGAGCGCTCGCCCCGCGCACTCTGCTCGACGACCATGGGAACCAGCGGCATCGCGACCTCCTGACGATTCGACTAAGCGCAACCGTACGGTTGCCTGTAGCGGTACGCTAGCATAAGCAACCATGGAGTTGCGAAACGAGGCGCCGGCGAAGCAGGCCGATGAGAAGGCCCCCTGGGTCGAGCGCGAGACGATGGTCGAGGCCAGCCCGGAGGAGGTCTGGGAGGCGCTCACCGACGATGACCGCCTCGAGGAGTGGCTGGCGCCAGAGGTCGAGCTCGATCCCTACGAGGGCGGTGAGATCTCCGTCCGCGACGGCGATGACGAGCGCACCGGCACCGTCGAGACCGTGGAGGAGAACGAGCGGTTCGCCTTCACCTGGTCGCGCCCCGGCGAGGGCGAGAGCTTCGTCGAGTTCACCATCGAAGCGCTGCCGGGAGGCAGCCGCGTGACGGTCGTCGAGACGCCCATGTATTCCGCGGCCATAAACGCCGCCGCCGGACCTACAGCGATGGCATATGGCGACTGGGGGTCGCTGCTCCCGCGCCTGCAGCGCTCGATGCTCCTCGTTCTCGCGTGAGGGCGCCCGCCCATCGACAGGTCGATTCGGTCTTCGGCGCGCTAGCCGATCCAACCCGCCGGCGGGTCGTCGAGACCCTCGCTCGGGGCGGCACCGTGACGGCCAGCGGCCTCGCCGAGCAGCTGCCGATCACGCGGCAGGCCGTCGCCAAGCACCTCTCGGCGCTGCGCGGCGCCGACCTCGTCACCTCCAATCGCGTCGGTCGCGAGACCCACTACGAGCTGCGTCCGCAGCCGCTCGACGAGGCAGCGGAATGGATCCAGACCGTGAGCGCGGAGTGGGACGACCGGCTCGGCGCACTGCGACGGTCAGTCGAGAAGCGAGCAAGCCGCTCTCGGTAGCATCGCCTGAATGGCGAAGGCCACCGTCGCGGAGGAGGAGTACCTCCAGATCATGTTCTGGCTGGAGGAGGCCGGGCTGCCGATCAACGGCGCCAACATCGCCCGCGCGATGCAGCTCTCGCCGCCGACCGTCCACGAGATGATCGGCCGCCTCGAGGGCGACGGATACGTCGAGCGGGCGGACGACAAGTCGCTCACCTTCACCGACAAGGGGCGCCAGGAGGCCGAGGCGATCTCCCGTCGCCACCGCCTGATCGAGCGCTTCCTCACCGACGTCCTCGGGATCCCGTGGGACGAGGTCCACGAGGAGGCCGAGCGCCTCGAGCACGCGATGTCGCCGGTGCTCGAGGAGCGGATGCTCGCCGCCATCGGCGACGCGAAGACCTGTCCGCACGGGCACCCGATCGTCGAGGGCGTCAGGGAGGAGGGAGTCCTCCTCGCCGACGTCGAGCCCGGCGCCGACGTCCACATCCTTCGCTTCGAGAACGAGGCCGAGGAGATCCTCCACTACCTGAAGGGCACCGGGATCCACCCGGGCCTCGAGGGGAAGATCGAGAGCTCCGACGAGGACGAGATCGTCGTGGGCTCCGGCGAGGGCCGGCACGCCGTGTCGAAGAGCGTCGCGGAGACCGTCTCCGTCAGGGCGGACCCGGCGCCTCCGTCGCGGCCACCGCTCCCCGACCAGCTGGTCGTCTCCGCCGACCGCTACGGCCGATAGCCGCGCGGGAAAGCCCGCGGCTCTTTACCAACAGTTATCGCGCGCTTCAGGTCGGCGGCGCAGACTTGCCGCAGCCTGCTCAATTGGGCTATAGTCGAGTAAATCACTCAACAAACAGGGGAAAGACATGGAAGCGAGCACAGAGACCAGGATCCTGATCGCCGACCGGAACATCGCGGAACGCCGGCTGGTGGCCATCGCGCGTGCGATCGAGGCGCATAAGGGTGAGCAGAGGAGGAAGCCGTATCCGACCCGCGCCGAGGACCTCAGCCTCTACCGCCGGGCCCGCGAGATTCTTGGCGCCGATCGGATCTAGGCAGCTTCGGCGTCGGCCTTGCTGCCGGCCCGAAGCCGCTCCAGGGCACGGGCGAGGCGCTGGACCCCCTCGGCGACGTCGGCGGCCGGGACCGGTGCGAAGGAGAGACGCAGGCTCGAGGAGCCACCCTCGATCATGAAGTCGGGGCCGGCCACGAAGGTGACCCCCTCCTCCTTGGCCTCCGCCAGCAGCGCAGTGGTGTCGACGTCGTCATCCAGGTCGAGCCAGAGGAAGTAGCCGCCCTCGGGCACCACGAACCGGGCCTCCGGGATGTGCTCGCGAAGCGCATCGACCAGAGCGTCGCGCCGGTCGCGTAGCGCCGCGTTCACGACCTTCAGGTTCTCGTCGAGCCCGCCCGAGCGGCAGAGCTCGAAGACGATCGACTCGGCGAGCATGTTCGGCGAGATGTAGGTCTCGTTCGCGCGCTTCGCCAGCGTCGCGATCTGCTCGGCCGGGCCGACCAGGTAGCCCACCCGGACGCCCGGGCTCACCGACTTGGAGAAGGACGAGGCGTGGATCACGCGGTCGGCGGTGTCCATCTCGAGCATCGTCTTCGCCCTCGACTCCTCGAAGCAGATCAGCCGGTAGGGGTCGTCCTCGAAGAGGGTGAAGCCGTGATCGGCCGCCAGCCTGACCAGAGCACTGCGCTTCTCCAGCGAGAGCGTGCAGCCAGCCGGGTTGTGGAAGTTTGGAATGACGTGGGCGAGCTTGACCTGGCCGCCTTCGGCCGACGCCTCCACCTCGCCGGGGTCCACGCCGTCGGCCTCGAGCTTCGCGCCGACGACGTCGGCGCCCGCCTGACGCAGGAGCAGCAGGGTCCGGTCGTAGGTCGGCTGCTCGACGATCACCCGGTCGCCCTCCGAGACCAGGTGGCGGAAGAGCAGCGCCGCGGCCTCCATCGAGCCGTTGGTGACCATCACCTGCTCGGCCTCGACCGCATGTAGGTCGGCGATCCACTCGCAGAGACCGAGGTGGCCGCGACCGGTCCCGTAGCTGAGCGCCTTCTCCCAGTCTGATTCGAGCGCCCGCGCCGCGGCCTCGCGCACCGCCTCGTGGGGGAGGATGTCGGCGCTGGGCGCACCGCGCGCGAAGCTGATCGTCCGTTCGGCCACTGGCGCGTCGAGTATACGAACGCTGCCATACTCCGACCGCGGGGGATGGAGGCCGCCGATCCGTTCGAAATACTGTCGCGCGATGCCGGCGTCGCTCGAGCTGGTCAAGATCGCGCTTCAGGCCTACGCCAACGGCGATAGCGAGATCGCCCTCGCGCTCGCCGGACCTCACATTCGCTGGGACGAGCGCGCGTCACGGCCCGACGGCGATCTGGTCTGGGGCCAGGACAAGGTCGGGAGGGCGATGCGCCGCTACCTCGACAGCTGGGAGGAGTACGGCTTCGACGTCGAGGACATCGCCGAGGTCGGCCCCGGCAAGGTCGTCGGAATCTGCCGCGAGCGGGGCAAGCCGAAGGAGGGACCGGCGGTGGACCGCCGGTTTGGCGGCCTCTGGGTGGTCGACGGCGGGAAGATCGCTTCCTGGGCGACCTACGTGACCCCGCGGGAGGCAGTGCGCGCGGCGAAGGAACTGCTCGGGGGCAAGATCGAGATGCGGAAGGCCAAGCCCCTCCCGCAGCCCGAGTCACCGGCCGAGCCAGCCGCGGCGCCCGAGGCTGAGGCCGCACAGCCCGACCCACAGCCCATCGAGGCGCCGCCCGCGGAGCGCCCCCGGAAAAGAGCGCTCACCAAGAGCGAGGAGCAGAAGCGGGCGGCCCGGGCCCGAGCAAAGCTCCGCAAATTCGCCTCGCGTCAGAGCGCCTGACTCCCGTCCAGAGCGCTTGACTGTCGTCCGCGACGTCTGAGAGAGTCGCGACGATTCGTCCGGACCAGGGAAGGAGAGGCATGCTCCAGCTCCGTCGGCTTCTTGCGGTTGTCGTCGCCCCACTCGCGCTGCTCGCGGCGCCAGGAATCGCGGGTGCCGATGTCGTCACGAACGGCGACTTCGAGACCGGGAACCTCTCCGGGTGGCAGATCGACGTTACGGGGGGTCCCCCCGGGAGCGGAACCTGGTTCGCCTACACCGGCACGTCATCGCCGCTCAACGATTTCACCGTGCCGGCTCCGCCGCAGGGCAGATTCGGCGCGATCACGGACCAATCCGGTGCTGCTACGCGCATCCTGTATCAGGACATCCATGTGCCCACCGGTGGGTCAGCCCAGCTCAGCCTGTTCGTCTACTACAACAGCCAGGCCCCGATGTTCTCGCCGGACACGCTCGACTCGACTGGCGGTGCGAACCAGCAATATCGCGTTGACGTGATGCGATCCAGCGCCCCGCTCGATTCAGTCGCTTCGGGGGATGTCCTGGTGAACGTGTTCCGGACTCAAACGGGCAGCTCGCAGAGCCTCGGTCCGACTCAGAAGACGGCCGATCTGACCCCCTATGCCGGTCAGACGGTTCGCATTCGGCTGGCCGAGGTCGATAACCAGCTCTTCTTGAACGCCGCCGCCGATGCGATCTCCGTGAAGTCGAACGGATTCACGATCGGCCGCGCGGTTCTGAACAAGAAAAAGGGAAACGCGCTCCTGCCGGTCACCGTTCCGGAGGCCGGGACCCTGGCGCTGTCGGGCAAGGGCGTGAAGAGAATTGCAGCCTCGAAGTCGGTCGCGGTCTCGGGCGCGGGGACCGTGAATCTCCTCGTCAAGGCCAAGGGCAAGACGAAGAAGAAGTTGAACTCTCGCGGCAAGGCGAAGGTGAAAGTGTCGATCACCTACACGCCGAACGGCCTGAGCGCGAACACACAGAACGCCAAGGTCAAGCTGAAGAAGAAGACCTAGATCGAAGGGAGAGCTAGATGAGCCCCAGGTCTCGTCCACTTGCCGTTGCTGTCACCGCACTCGCGCTGCTCGTTGCCCCGAGCGTGGCCTCCGCCGCGATCGTCACGAACGGCGATTTCGAGACCGGAACCTTCTCCGGCTGGCACGAGGACTACGTGGAACCTGGCATCGGTCACTGGTTCAACTACACGGGCAATATCTCGCCGATCGAGCACTTTCCGATCTCGGCTCCACCTCAGGGCACCCATGCCGCAATCACAGACCAAGCGGAGGTCTCGCGGCAGATCCTCTATCAGGACCTGACGTTGCCGCCGGGCGGCTCGGTGTACCAGCTGAGCCTCTTCGCGTACTACAGCGGCAACGGCATAGGAGGTGGGGCCGGCCCGTTCGTCTCGCCGGACACGCTCAACCTCACGGAGGAAAACGAGCAGTACCGGATCGACTTGATGAAGCCCAGTGCGCCGGTCGACTCCGTCTCCCCTGGGGATGTCCTGCGCAATCTGCTGCGGACGACCGGGACCTCGCCGGATCCCCTCAGTC
>JBKPTM010000236.1:0-10131 GCA_046765935.1 Actinomycetota bacterium
GCGCACCTGGCCGCCCGAAGGAGGCTCGGTGTCGTTCGCGGAGACGATCCCAGCACCACCCGACCTCCTGCAGCGGGCGCAGGATCTGATTGGCGCACTCGGATGGCAGGGTGTCTTCGAGCTGGAGGTGATGCAGCGGGCGGGCTCCGGCTTCGCCGCTATCGACTTCAACCCGCGCCTGTTCGGTTCACTCGAGCTGATCACCAAGGCCGGCGCCCCGCTGACGGCAGCGTGGTGCGAGTGGATCCTGGGCCGGGGCAAGGTACAGGGCGAGGCCCGGCCGGGCTACCACTACAGGTGGGAGGACGCTGAGGTTCGAAACCTGTGGCGCCGTTTGCGGAGCCGCCAGATTCGACCGGCGCTGAACCTCCTGCGACCCCAACGGAGGATGACGAGGAGCTTCTTCAGGGTGACCGACCCTGCTCCGCTCGTTGCGCGACTCCTCCTGCTAGTCAACCATCGTCTCCGTCGCCTGCGCTCCGTGGGCCCCCAGGAAGGAGTCACGCATGCACCCTGACTCGCAAGTGGCGATCATCGGCGCCGGCCCCTACGGCCTTTCCTGCGCCGCGTTTCTCCGCCACTCGGGCATCGAGCCTCATGTCTTCGGCGAGCC
This sequence comes from Actinomycetota bacterium, assembly GCA_046765935.1. Taxonomy (GTDB): domain Bacteria; phylum Actinomycetota; class Thermoleophilia; order Solirubrobacterales; family 70-9; genus DASUPK01. Next base: position 614 of record JBKPTM010000236.1, read on the forward strand.
GATGGGCTTCTGGCGCACTCGCATGCCAAGCGGGATGCTGCTCCGCTCACGCCGGCGCTCCTCCCACATCGCCGACCCGACGCTGGAGTTGACGATCGACCGATACGAGGAAAGCACGGGCGCCCATCTGCCCGAGCCGATCGAGCTTCGTCGGTTCCTCGGCTATAGCGACTGGTTCCGCGACAAGGTCGTCCCCGACGTCGACGGCCGGCGTGTCCTGCGGGTCGATCGGACCGACGGGGCGTTCAGCCTGCTACTCGAAGACGGCGAGCCCTTCCTCGCTTCGCGGGTGGTGGTCGCCGCCGGGCTGGAGCCGTTCGCCTGGAGGCCGTCGCCTCTTGGAGAGCTGCCGCCGGATCTCGTCTCGCACACCTCGGATCACGTGGAGTTCGAGCCCCTGTCGGGCAAACGGGTGATGGTGGTCGGTGCCGGCCAGAGTGCACTCGAATCGGCCGCGCTCCTCCACGAAGCCGGGGCGGACGTCGAGATAGTCGCGCGTGCCCCGGGCATCGTCTGGCTGGCCGGCGATCACGTGCCGGGCTTCCGTGCGCACGTGAAGCGGCTGCTCATGCCGCCCACGGACGTCGGCGGTCTGAAGTCGGGTTGGGTGGCTGCGGCGCCCGAGCTCTTGAGGCGAGGGCCCGCGAGGTTGCGGCCAGCGGTGACGCGGCGGTGCGTCGTCCCGGCCGGTGCTGCCTGGCTCCGCTCGAGGCTGGAGCAGGTACCGATGAACCTCGGCCGGGCGATCGCCAAGGCGACCCCGGCGGGATCACAGGTCAGGGTCGCGCTCGACGACGGAACCGTCCGCGAGGCCGATCACATCCTGCTCGGCACCGGTTTTCGCATCGACGTGGCCAAGTACCCGTTCCTTTCGCCCGAGCTGATTCGCGACCTGGATCTGGTCGGCGGTTACCCGCGCCTGGGGCCCGGCCTCGAGGCGAGCGTTCCGGGCCTGCACTTCGTCGGCGCTCCGGCGTTGTTCAGCTACGGCCCCCTGATGCGCTTCGTCGTCGGCACCTGGCACGCGGCGCCGGCGCTGACGGCCAGTGTCCTGGGCCGGCGCCAGCGGCTGGCGCGATTGTCATACAAACCGCGGATCGTCCGGCTGCGGCGCCGCGACCGCACTCGAGCAGCAGCCGGCAGTCGCCCGGGGCCACTCCATTCCGCCGCCGAAAGCAATGGGGGCGGACAGCGTCTGAACCGTGTCGAAGCGGGGAAGAAGCCGGTACCGTCACAGGAGACCGAGAACGAAATGGTGACCTCGGAAAGAGTCCCTGAGGCGCGATGAACGGCCAGGCTGCATCTCGCGGCAAGCGCAGCGACCGACGAAAGATCGGCGGCAAGCCGCCTTCGGTGTTCGTGCGGCTGTCCCCAGCGATGCGGCGCGCGCTTGCGGTGGTCGCGCTGGCGGCGCTCGCCGGCCTCGCCGCGCTGATCGTGGTGAGCAGCGGATCGACGAAGTACGAGCGTGAGTCCAGCTTCGCAATCCGCCCAAGTGACACGGTGCCGCCGGATTCGCTGTCGGATGTGACCGGGACGCTCTCGCAGCCCGATAGCGCGGTCACCGAGTCCATCGTCGACATCCTCGGCAGCGACCGGCTGCGCGACTCCGCCGCACGGGACGCTGGCATTTCGCCCGACTCCGTGGCAGCGAGCGGGGCGGAGTACACCTGGCTGGCCACACGCCGGCCCGGCAGCACGATCGTCGACCTCAGGATCACCGGTCCGGACCCCTCGACGCTGGCCACCATGCAAAGCGCGGCCGGGCGGGACGCCGCCAACCTCGTCGAATCGAACTACAGCCTCTACTCGCTCGAAACCCTCAACGGTGCTACGTCGGCCGACCGGGTTGGCCCAAAGACGGCGCAGACGGTCTTCCTCGCGATCCTGCTCGGAGCGCTGGTCGGGCTCGGCCTGCTGTTCGCTGAGGGGAGGCTGCGCTCCTTCCTGGGGGACCAGACGTCCCCCCGTGGAAGTGACGGCCGGCGGAACTCCGACGGTGACATGACCGGCGAGACGGATCAGCTCGAGTCCGCGCTGCGGGAGTCGCTCGGCGCCGGGGCATCGGTGCGCAGGGTGGCACCCGGCAGGATTGAGGTCGCGCCTCCCGAAGGCGCACCTGAGCGCGAGACCGGGCGTCGGAAGCCCTGAGCTTGCTGGTCCCGCTCGTCCTCCTCCTCATCTCAGGCGCAGGCGTTGTTTGGGTGTACGCCGGCTATCCGGCGCTCCTGCGACTGCTTTCTCGCATCCGGCCGCGCCCGCGCGAGCGGAAGCCGATCCATCGGCCCCTCACCGTCCTCGTCGCGGCACACAACGAGGAGAAGGTCATCGCCGCGAAGGTGCAAAACGTGCTCACGAGCCGCTATCCCGCTGAGCTGATCGAGATCGTGATCGCCTCGGACGGTTCAACCGACAACACGGTCGAGGAGGCGCGCCGAGCGGGCGCGCACCGGGTGCTGGACCTCCCCCGCGTCGGCAAGATCACGGCGCTGAATGCAGGTGTCGAGGCGGCGAGCGGAGAGGTGATCGTGTTCACCGACGCCGACTCGATGTTTCGCCCGGACACCCTCGACGAGCTGATGGCGAACTTCGCCGACCGGAGCGTGGGCGGTGTATCCGCCAACGAGGTGAGCCGGGTCGAAGGTGATGCCTCGGGCGTTGCGCGCGGCGAGGGCCTCTATTGGCGATACGAGCAGTCGATCAAGAGATACGAGGACAAGATCGGCAGCGCGGTCTCGGCAAGCGGCCGCCTCTACGCCGTTCGCCGATCGCTCTTCCGCCCCTCGACCGTGACCGCCGGGACCGACGACTTCGTGATCTCGACGCAGGTGATCAAGGCGGGCAGCCGGCTGGCCTTCGACGAGCGGACGATCGTGCTCGTGGACACTCCCCTCGAGGCAACCCATGAGCTGCGGCGGAAGGTTCGCGTCGTGAACAGGGGCTTGCGTGCCGCCTTCTCGCTGGGACATCTCCTGCTGCCGTGGCGCGGGGGCTTCTACTCCGTACAGGTCCTCTCGCACAAGGTGCTGCGCCGGTTCCTCACCTTCTTCCTGCTGACGGCCCTCGCCGCCAGCGTCTGGCTGGTCACCCTGGATCCGGCCTGGTGGCTCGTGCTCGGCCCCCAGCTCCTCTTCTACGGTCTCGCCCTGGCGGGTTGGGTGGGCCGGGGGCACGCCTGGGGCAGGGCGCGGCCGCTGTGGATCCCGTACTACTTCTGCCTGGTCAACCTGGCCGCCGCCATCGCCGTCCTCTCCGTGTTGAGGGGCGTGCGATTCGAGACCTGGGAAGTCGCGCGAGAGGCGAGAGGGCCGGTGGCGCTGCAGGCGGGCCGGTTCGGAGGGTGATCAGGTGTGCCGCCTCACGTGCCGTGCGCCGTCGAGGATGGACCACGCCGCCGTGCCGCGCAGTTCCCGCATGAACTTGGCTGTCTTGAGCTGGAACCGCCACCGGCTGTCCCGGTGGTAGATACCGACCCGGGGCCAGCGCAACGGGACGGCGGGAGTTCGGAAGTTCCCCGGAAGCTCCGCCGCGAACGAGTATCCGGCGGCCGCGACGGCGTCGGCAACCCGCCCGTCCACAGCTCCGTATGGGTAGGCGATCGAACGGCATGTGGTCCCGAGGTGCAGCTCGCACTCACGCCGGGACTCACTCAGCTCAGTCATGAGCTCATCGTCCGGGAGCTCGGGAAGGCGCGGGTGGGTTCGCGTGTGCGATCCCACCTCCCAGCCCGCCTCGAGAAGCCGCCCGAGCTCCGGCCACGAACAGGGCATCAGCTCGGCCTCGTGAGACGTGCCGTGCCATCCGTCGATGCCCGGCCAGCGCATCGGTCGTTCGTCTCCGATGTACGAGGTGGGGGCGAACACGGTCCCGGGCAGCTCGTATTCGGTCATGATCGGCAGCGCCAGCCGGACCACGGAGCGATAGGCGTCGTCGAAGGTGACAGCGAGGACCTTGCCGTCTTGCGGTTGGCTGATCGCCTTGCTGAAGGTGGTGCCTCGATAGCCGCGTCGGATCAGCGCGCCGAGCTGTTCCCGAAACACCTCCGGCGTGACGGAGAGCGACGCCGGGAACCTCTCGCTCAGCGCGTGGTAGCACAGGACCAGGATCTCGCCCACGTCAGAACTCCCTCGAGATGCGGCTCGGTCTGATGCGATTCGCCGTCTACACCGACTACAAGTATCGCCGGGACGCGACCGGCGTGTACGCGGAGAAGGCGTTCACCCTGTTCCTGGCGCGGCTCGCCGACGAGCTGGATGGCCTCGTTCTCCTGGGGCGTCTCGATCCCCGTCCCGGTCGGTGGCACTACCGCCTGCCCCCCTCGCTCTCTTTCGTGCCCTTGCCCTGGTATCCGAGCCTGGCCAGCCCACTCGCAGCGGTGCCGGCGATGGTGCGATCGGTTCGACGGTTCTGGAGGGTCCTCGACGACGTGGACGGCGTCTGGGTCCTCGGGCCGCATCTCCTCTCGATTGCGTTCGTGCTGCTCGCGGCCGCCCGCGGGAAGCGCGTGGTTCTCGGAGCCCGGCAGGACCTTCCTCGGTACGTAGCGAACCGACACCCAGATCGGCGCACGTTCCGTCTGGCAGCCCTCATCCTGGAGGGCGCCTGGCGATTGCTCGCTAGACGCCATTCGATCATCGTCGTCGGCCCGGACTTGGCGCGGCGCTATCGCCGGGCACGGACGGTGCTCGGACTCTATGTGTCGCTCGTCGAGGAGCGGGCGATCGACGCCGCCGTCGAGGAGAACGCCCGTGACTACTCCGGCGAGTTGAGCGTCCTCGCCGTGGGGCGACTGGAGCGGGAGAAGAACCCCCTGCTTCTCGCCGACGTGCTCGCGCGCCTCCGCGAGAGCGAGCCCCGCTGGCGACTGATCGTCTGTGGCGACGGGCCGATGCGCGATGAGCTGGCGCAGCGGCTGGATCGACTCGGCCTCGCCGACCACGCGGACCTGAAGGGCTACGTCGCGATGGACGGCGCGCTGGAGCGGTGCTACCGCGACTCTCAGCTCTTCCTCCACGTCTCCTGGACCGAGGGGGTGCCCCAGGTCCTTCTCGAGGCCTTCGCCGCGAGGCTTCCGACGGTGGCGACCGCCGTGGGCGGCGTTCCCCTGGCGGCGGAGGGCTGCGCCCTGCTGGTCCCGGCCGGCGATGCCTCTGCAGCCGCGCGAGGGCTTCTCGCTTTGGCCCACGATCAGTCACTGCGGGAGCGGCTCACTGACGCCGGCGTCCGCCAGGTACGCCGCCACACGGTTGAGGCCGAAACCCGGCGCGTGGCTGACTTTCTGCGTTCCGATTAGCGGGTCTGGCCGAGTGGCCCGGTCCCGTCTGCCAGCCACATCAGGAGTATTTACCGCGGTTTGAGACTCGGAAAGGAGGATAAAGCCGGTGATCCGCCTGCTGGCGGGACGATTAGCCTGTCTCCGACGAGCAGGTTTCCCCGCATCGAATTCGTGAAGGGAATATCCGCCACGTTGATTCTCGCCACCATTCTCGCGCTGTTTCTTGCCCTGGGCCCGCTGCATGCCTCGAGCCCGGAGGTGTCGAAGTCGGGGGCATCGAAGGTCAGGTGCACTCACTTTGCAAGCCCGAAGGGCAGTGATGCTTCGCCGGGGAGTTCTAGGCGTCCCTACCGGACCGTGCAACAGCTCGTCGACAAGCTCGAGCCGGGTCAGACTGGATGCCTGCGGCGGGGTCGGTACCGTCAGGAAGAGGTCACGATCCGGACCCACGACGTCCGGTTGACCAGCTACCGCGGAGAGCGCGCCGTCCTGATCGGCCGGCTGAGGGTCGTCGCCCCCCGCGTAGCGGTGGATCGACTGAGGCTCGACGGGCGGAATGGCCGCGACCTCCCCAGCCCCACCATCAACGCCGACGACGTCACCTTCCGGCACAACAACGTCTCGAGTCGCCACTCGGGGGTGTGTTTCATCCTCGGCAGCCTCACGGAGGTACGGCGACCCGTGATCCAGGACAACCGGATCCACGACTGCGGCGTGCCCGCCACTCTCTACGGCCACGGCATCTACATGCAGAACGTCGACGGCGCCCAGATCATCGGCAACACGATCTACGACAACTCCGATCGGGGCATCAAGGTCGGCCCCGACTCTCAGGGGGCGCTGATCCGAGGCAACGTGATCGACGGTAACCCGATCGGGCTCAACTTCTCGGGTAACGACACGAGCGCCTCCTCCGGCAACGTCGTGGAGCAGAACGTGATCGCCAACTCAACCCGCTGGTGGAACGTGCAGACCTACTGGCCTGGGCCGGTCGGGAGCGGCAATCTCGTCCGGCGCAACTGCGTTCACGGCGGCAACCAGGACTCTTACTACAACCGGAACGGCGGCGTGAGTGACGACCCTACCTTCAAGGCAGAGGGGAACCTGGTTGCTGCACCCGATTACCTCAATCGGGGGGCGAAGGATTTTCGGCTGCGCCAGGACAGCCCCTGCCGGAGGGTGGTCGGAACGGCACCCTCGGGCTAGCCGCGCCCGCCGTGGGGGAGATTCCTCCCCGGCTCGGTGGAAGGTATGTGAACTACCCTCGACCGCGGTGAGCGGGTTGGTGGCAGTCATACCCCGCGCACGTGGCCACCCGGTTGGCGCGGACGAATCGGCGGCGTTTGAGCAGGCTTACGAAGCCATGCGGGGCCATACAGTGCGTGAAGTGCTCAAGGCCACTAACGGCGCCCGCTTGGCGCTGTTCAGCCGCCCTCAGGGTCACGATGCTGCGGTTGTCGAGCGACGCCAAGGATCTTGGGCCGTGGCGATCGGCGTGGTGCACGCTGAAGGGCCCCTCCTGGATTCGCCACTTGAGAGCCTCGACGGGGCATTCGCACTCGTTCGGAACGACGAAGAGCGGGGCGAGATCACCGCCGCATCGGATCCGTTCGGCATGCAGCACCTCTATATGGCCGAGACGCCCGAGCGCGTTTACCTGTCGACGAGCGCGATCGTGCTGGCGAGGGTCCTAGGCGCGAGCCCGAGCACCCTCGATATCTTCACGTTTCTTCGGATCGGGCTCAGCTTCGGCGCCAACACCTACTGGTCCACCATCGAGCGGCTTCTTCCCGGCAGTCGCCTATCGGTTTCGGACGGGAGGGTCGAACGGTCCTACTACTGGAGGCCCTCGCCGGACGACGCCGTCCGGCGACTTCCCTTCCACCGCGCCGTCGAGCACTGCACGGAGGTTGCCGTCGCGACGGCTCGCACCCATCTGGGTAATAACACGCCCACCTGGTCTGATCTCACCGGCGGATTCGATACCCGTCTGCTGGCCCTGCTGCTCGAGCGGGCCGATGTGGGCTTCCGCGCGGACACGGTCGGATCCGACGATGACGAGGATGTCCTGATCGCCTCGGCGTTGGCGCGTGCGGCGGGGTGGGACTGGACGCGCTTCGAGCGGCCGCCAGATTGGCGCGAGATCCTCCCAACGATGCTCGGCTGCTCTCTGGCGTGGTCGGATGGTCATCTCGACGTTCTCCAGCTCTCGGAGGTGCTCTGGCAGCATCGTGAGAAGGGTCGTCTCACTCCCTCCCTGCTGACCGGCGGCGGTGGAGAGCACTTTCGGAGCTTTGCCTGGCAGCAGGAGTTCCTCAAAGCGGGCCGATCCACCACCGTCAACTGGGAGAACTGGCTGAGGATGCGGCTCATGCCGCCACTTCCCGCCCCAATCTTCCGCAGGGACCGAAGTGCGGACGTTCGGGCGGAGCTGCGTCGGAGAATGGAGACCTGGGTAGAGCCTTACAGCGATGAACCGAACACGTTCCAGCTGGACCTGCTCTATGCATTCAAGTCGACAGGTCACTTCGGTGCATACCGGTCAGCCGCCGCGGCCTTTCTCGACGCGCAACTTCCGTTCTACTTCAAGCCGATCTTCACGGCCGTCACGTCGACGAACGGCAGGTTTCGCAACAACCACCGGCTACAACGGCACGTGATCGCCCAACTCGACCGAAACCTGGCGGCGGTCGGGACCGTGACCGGTGGTCCGGCGGAGCCTTGGCGGCCATCGAATCTGCATCGGTTCGCGCCCTATTACGGTCGAATCGCACGCAAGGCGGTCAACAAGCTGAGCCAAAAGGCCATGGGGAGACCCGTACTTCCCTCCCGGCGTCCAACCAGGCCAGTGGCGGCCCACGCGGCGGTTATTGACCATCTCGAGAAGACCGCCGACTTCCGATACGACGATCTACGGCTCGCGCCACTGCTCCGCCGTGATGCCTTCGAGGAGCTTGTTCGCGGCGCGCGCGATCCGGCTGTGGCCGATGCGACCATGCTCGGTCGCGTGATCACGGCGGAGCTCGCCCTTCGAGAGACTGATGGAGTCCTCCAGGACTGATCGCCGTGGAAGCGTCCGCAAACCGCATCAGACAGTTTCCGGTTGCCGGCCTCACCATCGCGATCTGGGGTGGCGGCGCCCTTATCGCGATCGGTCTAGGCGTTATGGCGGCGACGTCGATCACCGCGCTGGCGGTGCTGGTCGGCTTGCTCGCGCTGTCGGCGGTCATCGCGGCGGCGTTCGCGGCGCCGCGCTGGGCCGTCATCGTCCTTCTGTTCGTGCTCTACAGCTACGGCGGCTGGGTCGCGAGCCACGCGGTCGGGGCACCGGAGCTCAGCGAGGGGCTTCTGCTGATCATCATCGCGGCGATGGCTTGGCGCCAGTGGACGCGCCAGGAGCAGGTCATCCTTCCCAGCGCGCTGGGCGCCCTGCTCGTGCTGGGCATCGCGTACGCGGTCTCAGCGGCTTTCGCGAGGGAACTCGGCACCAGCCTGGAGCGGATCCAGGACTACCTCGGGTACTCGTTCACGGTCGTCGTGATCGTCGCTCTGATCGATCGGCCAATCTGGCTTCGGCGGGCGCTGTGGGCGGTGGTGATCGCAGGGACAGGGCTCGCGATCGTCTCACTCATCCAGTCGGCGCTCGGCGCGTACGGGAGCGACTTTGCGGGTTTCGCTCAGGGAAAGCCCGAGGGCGCGGGAGTCTTCAGGGCCAGCGGGCCGCTCGACCCGAACTTCTTCGGGCAAGTCCTCGTCGCCACGGCCATGCTGGCGCTCTACTTGGGGATCTCGGCCCGCACACGCGACGGGCGGCTGCTCGGCTTCGCGGCATCGGCCGCCTGCCTCGGGGCGAGCGCACTGACGGGCTCGCGCGGAGCGCTCGTAGCGGTCGCGGCCGCTTTCGTCCTCGTGCTCATCCTGGGGCCGGTTCCTCGGAGGGTCGTCGCGACGATGGGAGCAGTTGCGGTCGTCGGCGCCCTGATCTTTCTGCCGACCGGTCTCAAGGCGCGAGTCGGCTTGCCAACCTCGTCCGCGGATTCGCACCAGGTGGAGGTGGTGCAGAAGGGGAGCGCAAGCGCGCTGCGCGGACGTGAATCCGAAAACCTCGCCGCACTCGAGATGTTCCGCGACTATCCGCTCGTGGGGGTCGGGCCCGGCAATTACCCGCTTCACTACCTTGACTACTCAGAGCACATCGGGCTCGATCCGCGCCTGGAGCAGCGCGAGGCGCACAGCCTCTACC
>JBKPTM010000237.1:0-4394 GCA_046765935.1 Actinomycetota bacterium
CTCCGTGACCGTCACCTGCGTCAACGATGACCCCACCGCGGCGAACGACAACGGGACGGTCACCGAGGACGACTCGGCGACCCATGTCCCCGTTCTGGCCAACGACAACGACGTCGAGGGCGACACGATCACGATCAGCTCCGTCACCCAGCCGACCCACGGAACGGTCGCCCGGGACAGCGACGGCAGCGGACTCACCTACCAGCCGAATGCCGACTACTGCAACACCCCGAGTGACCCCAAGGACACCTTCACCTACACGGTGAACGGCAGCTCGGCGAACAAGACCGCGACGGTGTCGATGACGGTGACCTGCGTCGACGATTCACCCACCGCCGTCGACGACTCATTCCCCGTCTCGGGCAACTCGGGCCCGAACGACCTCTCGGTGCTCGCGAACGACACCGACGTCGACGGCGGCCCCAAGGCGATCACGGGAGCCAGCGACCCGGATCACGGAACCGTGCACCTCACCGGCAGCACGAGCCTGACCTACACGCCGGACCCCGACTACTGCAGCCCGGCGTCCACCACCGACGACTTCACCTACACGCTTGCGGGAGGCTCGACCGCGACTGTCCACGTCACCGTCGACTGCAGCCAGCCACCGGTCGCCAACGACGACACGGCCACGGTGAACGAGAACGACTCCGCCACCCCGATCAGCGCCCTCTCGAACGACACCGACCCGGACGGTGGACCTAAGACGATCGATTCCAAGACGGACGGCGCCCACGGCACCGTGGCGATCACCGGCGGCGGGACCGGCCTCACCTACACGCTGAACGACAGCTACTGCAACAACTCCAGCGGTCCGCCCGCCAGCCCGAGCGACAGTTTCACCTACACGCTGAACGGCGGCGACTCCGCGACGGTGGCGGTGACCATCACCTGCGTCGACAACTCGCCCACCGCCGTCAACGACTCCGGGACGGCTACGGAGGGCTCCGGTGCGACCGCGATCTCGGTCCTGTCCAACGACACCGACGTCGACGCCGGCCCGATGAAGATCGACTCCGTGACGGACGGCGCGCATGGCGGCGTGGTCACCACGGGCGGCGGCAGCGGCCTCACCTACACCCTGGACGAGAGCTACTGCGATAACTCGAACGGTCCCCCCGCCAGCCCGAGCGACAGCTTCACCTACACGCTGAACGGAGGCTCGACGGGCACCGTGTCGGTGGCCATCACCTGCAACGACGACGACCCGGTGGCCGTCGACGACAGCCCGGTCGTCTCCGGCAATTCCGCCGCCAACACCATCGCGGTCCTCGACAACGACACCGACGTGGACGCCGGCCCGAAGACGATCGACCCCACCCTGGCGCAGGAACCGGACCACGGCACGGTCGTCATCGCGGGCAGTGGCCTCAGCCTGACCTACAGGCCCAACGGCGGATACTGCGGAGCGGACCGCTTCGACTACAAGCTCGTGCCGGGCGGGAGCACCGCGAGGGTCTCGGTGACCGTGGACTGCAGCCAGCCTCCGCACGCGGTGAACGACGCCGCGACCGTCTCGCAGGACGCCCCGGCGACGGCCATCCTCGTGCTCGCAAACGATTTCGACACCGATGGCGGCCCGCCGATGGCGATCACGTCGGCGACGCAACCCGCAAACGGCACCGTGGCGATCACGGGCGGCGGCTCGGGCCTCACCTACCAGCCGCACGCCGGCTACTGCAACAACGGCTCACCCACGGACAACTTCATCTACACGCTCAACGGTGCGCCGACGGCGACGGTTTCCATGACCGTCACCTGCGCCGCCGGCCCGCCCCAGCAGCAGGCGGGCCAGACCCCTCCGTCCTCGAAGAAGTGCAAGAAGGGCTTCAAGAAGGTCAAGGGGAAGTGCAAGAAGAAGAAGCGCAAGCGTAAGTAGCGGTCTTGCGTCGGTTTCTCCTCCAGCTGACCTTCTCCCTGGGGCTGGTGCTGACGCTGCCTTCCGCGGCGGCGGCCAACCCGATCACCGATGAGAACGCGAAGGCCGGCACGCCCGGTTGGGAGGTCAGCCAGGCTGACGCGCCCCGGATCGAGGGCTACACCGACAGGACCACCATCGCCCCGGGCGAGTCGCTCAACTTCAGGGTCAGCACCAGCCCGGCCGCCAGCTACCGGATCAACATCTACCGGCTGGGCTGGTACGGCGGCGCCGGCGCCCGGCTGGTGGCGTGCCTGCCGAGCTGCAGCACCAACTCCAGCGGCTCGAGCCGCGCGACGCCCAATCCCAATGCGCAGACTGGGGAGATCGACGCCACCAACAACGGCGCCGCAAGCTGGCCGGTCTCGCAGACGCTGCCGGCGGCTACGACGGCGAACTGGACCACCGGCGAGTATGTGACCCAGTACGTCCTCAAGAGCGGGCCCCAGAGTGGCACCGCCCGCTACTCCCCGTTCGTGGTGCGCTCCAGCGCGCCGCAATCGTCCGCCTCGAACATCCTCGTCGTCGTTCCCTACAGCACCTACCTCGCATACGACAAGTGGGGCGGAACGAGCGCCTACGAGAACAACACCAACCAGTCGATCTTCAAGCTGGCGCACGCGACCAAGGTGTCCTTCAACCGCCCCTTCGATCGCAAGCACTGGAGCTACTGGGACCTGCCCCTGCTCCGCTTCCTGGAGCGCGAGGGCTACGACGTCTCCTACGTCAGCGACACCGACGTCGACGCCAGCCCCAACATGCTGCTCCAGCACCGGACCGTGATCGTCTCCGGCCACTCGGAGTACTGGTCGAAGAACATGCGGGACGGCTTCGACGCGGCACGCGATCAGGGCACGAACCTGATCTTCGCGGGCGCCAACGACGCCTACTGGCAGGTCCGCTACGAGGACAGCTCCTGCGCCGACGACAACACCGTCTGCGGGACGGTCGGGGACCGGCGGACGATGGTGATCTACAAGCAGGAGGCGGCAAACCAGGCGGACCCGATCTCCAACCCGGCCCTGAAGACGATCAAGTGGCGGGACCTGGGCAGGCCGGAGTGCGAGCTCCAGGGCGGCGTCCAGTACGGCAGCTGGTTCCCGAACGACGGCTACACCGACTTCACGACGACGGCCGCCGGCGCCTCCGATCCCTGGGCTGCGGGGACGGGCCTCAGCTCGGGCACCCTCGTCAAAGGCCTGGTCGGCTTCGAGTACGACAGCTTCTTCCCCGACTGTGATCCGCCGGGCACGCCGACCATCCTCTTCTCGTATCAGGGGCCCGAGACCTCGGCGACGTACGACTCCGCGGCGGTCAGGTACAGCGACCCGGACAGCGGGGCCCGGGTCTTCTCCTCGGGGACCGAGCAGTGGTCCTGGGGCCTCGACTCCTACCGCTGGGACCCGACCCTGTTCACCGGGATCCCGGCGACCAACCCGGCGATCCAGCAGTTCACGCGCAACATGCTCTCCGACATGGCGCGGCCCGCGGCCCCGGCGGACCTCGACGCGGACAAGTCCGGCGACACCGTCGACATCGACACCACCCCACGCGATGACCCACGGATCAGCTCGTACAAGATCTACCGCCACGCGGGCACGGGCGCCTTCCAGCCCGGAGATCCCGGAGTCACGCTCGTCTGCCAGAACTCCTCGGGCGACTGCACCGACTCGCCCCCGGCCGGGACCTACCGCTATGCGTCGGTCGCGGTCGACCAGTGGAACGACTCGGCCGCGTTGCTCTCGAACTCGGTCACCCTCAACCCGGTGACCGCCGTGGCCGACTCGGCAACCGTGGTCGAGGATGCCGCCGCGACCGCGATCGATGTGCTCGCGAACGACACGCCGAGCGGTGCGCCGAAGACGATCACCTCCCGGACCCAGGCCACCCACGGCAACGTCGTGATCACGGGCGGCGGCTCCGGGCTGACCTACCAGCCCAGCGGGAACTACTGCGGCTCGGACAGCTTCACCTACACGGTGAACGGGACTTCGACGGCAACCGTCTCCGTGACGGTCAACTGCGTCGATGACCCACCGGCCGCCGCTGGCGACTCCGCAACCTTGGGCGAGGACGCCGGTCCCACCTCGATCCCGGTCCTGGCCAACGACACCGACATAGACGGCGGAACGAAGGCGGTCGGCTCTGTCACCCAGCCCGCGCACGGCCAGGTCGTGATCACCGGGGGCGGCAGCGGACTCACCTACCAGCCGAACGGGAACTACTGCGGCTCCGACAGCTTCACCTACACGCTCAACGGCGGCTCCACCGCGACGGTCTCGATGACCGTCGGCTGCGTGGACGACTCGCCCGTCGCCGTGAACGACTCAGCGAGCGTCACCGAGGACGCCGCGGCGGCCACGATCGGCGTGCTCGGCAACGACACCGACGTCGACGGTGGTCCGAAGAGTGTGCAGTCGCGAACGCAGCCGGCGAACGGGGACGTGGTGATCACGGGCGGCGGAGCGGGCCTCAC